>URNE01000180.1 GCA_900549045.1 uncultured bacterium
CATCCATTCATCGCGCAAGGCTTTGCCGCGTCCGAACTCGCGTTCGAATCCATCGAAATCTCCGGCCCGGATCTGTTCCGCCATCGCTTCGAAACGTTTTGCGAATGAACGGAGCGAATCGACGACGGCGGGTACATTGTGTTCAATGATTTCGCGCCACATCTGCGGAGAGCTGGAGGCGATGCGCGAAGTGTCGCGGAATCCCGTCGCCGAGCCGGAAAAACGGAGACGGCGTTTCGCTTCCGAATCAACATCCAGAGTTGCAAGGGTCAGGGCGCTGGCGACGACATGGGTCAGATGACTCGTGTGCGCCACCAGGTCGTCATGTTCCGCCGCGTTGATGCGCGTGGTGTTGGTGCCGATCGAACGCCAGAGTTTTTCCACTTCCGCCGTATCCTCTTCGCGTGCTCCGGCGGGCGGAACGACAAAGACGTCGGCGTTTGCGTAAAGGGTCGGGAACCCGTTTTCGGGTCCCGTTTTTTCGGTTCCGGCCATCGGATGCCCGCCGATGAAGCGAGCATTCACCGCGAGCGCCGCCTGTTCGATGACGCTCTTGACGCTGCCGATATCGGTGAGCACTGCGCTGGGCTTCATGAGATGCGAATACTGCCTGATGTATTCGATGATCTGCGGGATCGGCACGCAGAGGATGAGAATATCTGCGTCGGAAAACGCCTCTTCGGGAGTTGCATATCCGCGGTCGATGACGCCGTGTTCCAGCGCCCACTGCGTTACGTCGGGACGGCGCGTCCAGCCGCTGCGTTCATAGCCGCTGTTTTTCAGCGCCATCCCGAGCGAGGAGCCGAGAAGCCCGATCCCGATGATTGCCGCGTTTTTCCGTTGCGTGTTCATGTTCAGCGGTACCGGTTGATTGTGTCGCGAAGTGTTGCGGCCGCCTTGCGCGCCGCTTCGGCAAAGTCGTCTCCGTTCGAAGCGTAGATGATGCCGCGCGAAGAGTTTATGATAAGACCGTTGCCGCGGCTGTCGACGCCGTTCTTCATGACCTTTTCGACGTCGCCGCCCTGGGCGCCGATTCCGGGGACGAGCAGCGGGACGTCGCCGACGATGCGGCGGATTTCCCCGAGTTCCTCCGGAAAGGTCGCGCCCGCGACGAGAAGGGTGTTGCCGTTGTAATTCCACGGTCCGGCGATCAGCTTCGCCACATGCTTGTAAAGCTCGATTCCATCCGCGGTTTTGATTTCCTGAATTTCTTTCGCGCCCGGATTGGAGGTGCGGCAGAGAACAACGACTCCCTTGTCCGCATGGTCGAGGAACGGCTTGATGGCGTCCATGCCCATGTAGGGGTTGACGGTGACGGCGTCGGCTTCAAAGCGTTCAAACGCTTCGTGCGCGTACATGTTGGTGGTTGCGCCGATATCCGCGCGCTTCGCGTCGAGAATGACGGGGATTGCGGGATGGTTTTTCTTGAGGTAGCGCATGGTCATGAGAAGGTCTTCATCGGCAGACTGTCCGGCGTAGTAGGCGATCTGCGGTTTGTAGCAGCAGACGAGATCTGCGGTTGCGTCGATGAGAGCTTTGTTGAATTCGAAAATCGGGTGTTCCTTTTCGCGGACGCACGCCGGAAGCTTGTTGAGGTCGGGGTCGAGTCCCACGCAGACGAGCGATTTTGACTTGTCCCATGCGTTGTTGAGCATTTCCATGAATTTCATGATGCGTTCTCCAGTATTATAAAGTTCCAAGTTTGATTCCGGTAATGCCCTTTAGGTATCGTCCTTCGGGGAAGTTCGCCGCGACGGGGTGGTCGGGGCCCTGTTCGAGATGGCCGGTGATGCGGAAATCGGCTTTCGCGTCGCACGCGGCGGAATCGACAACTTTCGCGAACAGGCCGTCGTCCATCGCGCCGGAGCACGAGAACGTGAAGAGGCGTCCGCCGGGGGCGAGCAGTTTCATTGCGAGCAGATTGATGTCCTTGTATGCGCGCGCCGCCTTCGGAACCTGCGAAACGGTTTCCGCGAACTTCGGCGGGTCGAGAATGATCAGATCGAAGGAACGTCCCATGTCCCGGCATTTGCGCAGGAACTGGAAGACGTCGGCCTCCTGTGTTTCAAACTGTTCCGGCGTGAATCCGTTCAGGCGGGCATTCGCCCGTGCGAGTTCCAGTGCGGGGGCGGAGGAGTCGACGTTCAGCACGTGTTTCGCGCCGCCGCGAGCCGCGGCGAGTCCGAAGCCGCCGGTGTAGCAGAAGCAGTTCAGAACATTTTCCGCGTCTTTTGCGGCGTTCATGACGGCGAGGCGGCTGAGACGCTGGTCGAGATAGAAGCCCGTTTTGTGTCCGGTGCGCGGATTCATGCTGTAGCGGACGCCGTTTTCGGAGAATTCAATCGTTGCGGGAAGTTCTTCTCCGGCGAGCGGACCGCATGAGGGTTCGAGTCCCTCCTTTATGCGGGAGTCGACGTCGGAGCGTTCGTAGACACCCTTTGCGTAGTGCAGAGCGGCATTTGCGATTTCCGCACGGTGAAAGTCCGCGCCTGCGGAGCTGAGCTGGCAGACGGCATAGTCTCCGTAGATGTCGACGATTACGCCGGGGAGACCGTCGGATTCCGCATTGATGAGACGGAACGCGTCGGGAAGAGCTCCGAATGCCGCTTTGCGCAGTTTGAATGCTTTTTGGAAGCGGCGGTCGAAGAATGCCTGGTCGACGGCTTCATCTTCCTGGAACGTCCAGACGCGTACGGTGAGACGCGATTCCGGGGAGAGCGACGCGAGCGCGAGAAAATGGTGTTTGGAGTCCCCGATTACGACATCGGCGCCCTTGACCGGCTCGCCGTTGATTTCGGCGACGGCTCCCGAGAAGACCCACGGGTGGCGGCGCAGCAGGGATTTTTCGCGTCCTTCTTTAAGTATGAGTTCAAGCGGCATCAGAACAGATCCATCTGCGTCATGGAATCAGACGCTTTTCCGGGTTCCGGTTTCGGGGCGGTTCCGGCGAATGCGAAGAGGTCGTTTCCCGGTTCTTCGGGTTCCGGCCCGGCAATCGCGTCGATCTCCTTGAGGATGCTTTTGAGCGACATTTTTTTTGCGATCGCGCGGATTGCGGCGAAATCCGGTTCGGAGCGGCGGACGCTGTTGAGGGTCCAGACCGTACCTTCCGGCGGGACGTCATCCAGGCGCACAAGTTTGAGATTGATTGCGAAACGGTCTCCGGAGTCTTCCAGTTTTTTGCGGAGGGTGTCGCGTTTGACCTCGTCGAGGTGCGCGAACATGTTTTCCGCGGAGCCGAACTGGTTGAGGAGTGCGGCGGCGGTTTTGGGGCCGACTCCGGGGACTCCGGGGATGTTGTCTGCGGTATCGCCCACGAGCGCGAGATAATCGGCGATCTGCCCGGGCGCAATGCCGAACTTCTCCTTGACCTCTTCGATTCCGCGTTTTGCAACATCGCCCGCCGGATTGGGAACGAGCATGGAGACGCGGGAGTCGATGATCTGCGAAATGTCCTTGTCGCCGGAGAAGATGAAGACCTGGTTTTGCGGGAAAGCTTTGGCGAGCGAGGCGATCAGATCGTCCGCTTCGTACCCTTCGTGTTCAATGAGGCTCCATCCGAACGCCCGGACGAGTTCGCGTATAACGGGAATCTGGACTTTGAGTTCGTCGGGCATCGGCGGACGGTTTGCCTTGTAGCCGGGGGCGAGCTCCATGCGGAATGCGGGCTTGCCCTTGTCGAATACGAATGCGCCGTTTCGCGAGGGGTGTTCCTTATGCAGCTTGAGCAGGAACTTCGTCATCGCGAAAACGGCGTTCGTCGGCACGCCGTCCGGAGTCGAGAGATAGCGCACGGCATGGAAGCCGCGGTAAATCTGCGCATACGAATCAACCAGCAGGATCGGCGTGTCGTTCATGGCTTACTTCCAGGAGAGGACGGATTTGTCGTATTCCGAGGGGGCGACGAATCCGAGGAGTTCGGCGCAGGTCCCCGCGATGGAGCTGATGCCGAGTCCGGAATTCAGTTCCTGCGAGTATTCGCCCTTGTAGCCCGGGTCGAAGATGAAGCAGGGAACCGGGTTGAGGGAGTGGCTGGTCTTGCGGCGCGGTTCGCCGTTCTTGTCCAGCTTCACAGCTCCGGTTTTGTCGTGCTCGAACATGTCGTCCGCATTGCCGTGGTCGGCGGTGCAGAGGAGGATTCCGCCCGCTTTCTCGACGGCGGCCGCGAGTCTCTGGAGGCAGAGGTCAAGAGCGCCCATGCCGACCTGTACCGCCTGGTAGTTGCCGGTGTGGCCGACCATGTCGCCGTTCGGGTAGTTGAGGCGGATGAAGTCGTACTTGCCGGATTCGATTGCGGCGATGACGGCGTCGGTGATTTCCGCGCACTGCATCCACGGACGCTGTTCGAACGGGATGATGTCGGAGGGGATTTCCTGATAGGTTTCGAGCTTTTCGCTGAACTTGCCGGAGCGGTTGCCGTTGAAGAAGTAGGTGACGTGTCCGTACTTCTGCGTTTCGCTGATGGCGAACTGGCGGACGCCGCTGTTGCAGAGGTATTCTCCGATGGTGTTGTTGATTTCCGGCGGGTTGACGAGGTAGTTGTTCGGGATGTGGAGGTCGCCGTCGTATTCCATCATGCCGGCGTAGAAGACCTTCGGGTTCGGAACTCGTTCGAACTTGTCGAACTTGGGATCATCGAACGCTTCGCTGATTTCGATCGCGCGGTCGCCGCGGAAGTTGAAGTAAATGACGACGTCGCCGTCCTTGATTGCCCCGACGGGCGTCTGGCCGTCGTCGGAGATGACGAACGGCGGAAGATCCTGGTCGATGGCCTTGGTCTCTGCGCGGAGCGTTTCGATCGCTTCCTGAGCGGACTTGAAGAAGCGTCCTTTTCCCGCGACGTGAGTTTCCCAGCCCTTGCGGACCATGTCCCAGTTTGCGCCGTAGCGGTCCATGGTGATGTTCATGCGTCCGCCGCCGGAAGCGATGCGGTAGTCGAATCCCTGGGCGTTGAGCTCCTTGAGGTACTCTTCAAAGGGGAGGACATAGTCGAGCGCGGAGGTCTCGGGAACGTCGCGTCCGTCGAGAAGAATGTGGAAGCGGATGGATTTGACGCCTTCCTTCTTCGCCTCTTCGACCATGCCTTTGAGGTGGTCGATATGGCTGTGGACATTGCCGTCGGAGAAGAGGCCGATGAAGTGCATGGTTCCGCCTTTTTTCGCTTCTTCCACGGCTTTTTTCCAGGTTTTGCCTTCAAACATTTTTCCTGAGCGGATGGCTTCGGAGACGAGTTTCGCACCCTGCGCGAAGACGCGTCCGGCGCCCATGGCGTTGTGTCCGACTTCGGAGTTGCCCATGTCGGCGTCGGAGGGGAGGCCGACCGCGGTTCCGTGTGCTTTCAGCTGAGTATAAGGCATGGTTTTCATGAGTTTGTGAAGGAACGGCGTGGGGGAGTCGAGAACGGCGTCTCCCTCTTTGTATTTGCCGATGCCGACGCCGTCCATGATGGCGAGGACGACGGGTCCCTTTCTGCCCTGGAATTTCGGATTGCGCTGTAAAGCCTGCATGATGAGTTTCCTTTCGTTTTCAGAGTTTTTCTGATATCGTAAATTTACACCGAAACGGCGATTTTTCAATCAAAGAACGCGAGTTTTTGAAAAAG
>URNE01000181.1 GCA_900549045.1 uncultured bacterium
GACTTCTCCCGATTCAACACAAAACCTTTTAAATTTATTCCCTTTCACTCAAATTTCAAGTGAGGAAATTCAAAAAACAAGAAAATTCACTTATTGCCGGGCGTCACGAGTCCGCGCAGACGCAGAATCCGCAGGGCTTTGTAATCCCCGCCGCGCGCGGCGCGTTGAAGCCACTCTTCGCCGCGGGTCAGACTCCGCGTCACGCCGCGTCCCTCCAGATAGCGCAGTCCGAGCTCGCACTGCGCGGAGGGATCGTCTTTCTGCGCCGCCTGGGTCAGCCAGTAAACCGCCGCCGAATCATCCTTGATCAGATCGCCGCGTCCCGCTTCATACATCCGCGCGAGCGCGTGCTGCGCCGGAGCGTACCCCTGCTTTGCCGCAAGGAAAAAGAGACGCGACGCCTCCTGCTCGTCCTTCCCGAAACCGACGCCGTCGAGGAGGAACTCGCCCATCCGGAAGAGCGCCTGGACGTTGCCCTGATCCGCCGCCCGCCTGTACCACGGAAGCGCGGCAAGAAGATCCGGCTTGCCCCCCGCCGTTCCGGACGCGAGAAACTCCGCATATTTGTACTGCGACTTCGCGTTGCCGCGCTCCGCCGCCAGACGGTACAGGTTCACCGCTTTCGGCATATCCGGGGATACCGCGCGTCCGTATTCGTAACAGAACGCCAGCTTGCCCAGCGACTCCGCGTCGCCGCTCTTCGCAGCCCGCCGCAGAAGCGCAATCATGCCGTCCGGATCGGGCTTTGTGCCGAGTCCGCCGTACTTGCAGTCGGCAAGCATCCGCAACGCTTCCGGCGGCGGATCCTTCCGTGCGGTCATGCGCGTCAGAACGCGGACCGCGTCCGGAAGTTCCTCCGGTTTGTTCCGCTGAAGAAGGAATCGCGCATATTCGAGTTCGGCGGGAACAAATTCCTCTTCCGCCAGAGCTTTCAGCAGAGTCAGACCGTATTCGGGCATCGGGGCGACGGCGGCGCGTTTGTGCGCAGGATCGGCGGGAAGCCCCGTGATCGTCACCCCGGCGACATGCAGACGCGCCATCTTCACTCCCGCTTCCGCCGCTTTGCGGAACCATTCGACCGCCTCGTGCAGGCTGCGGTCCGTCCCCTCTCCTTTCAGAAGACAGACGCCGAGGTTGTACATTCCCTCCGGGACGCCGGCTTCCGCCGCCTTGCGGTACCAGTATGCCGCAACGGTCCGGTCCGCGTGACGCGACGGGGTTCCGCGGAAGTATTCATCCGCAAGTTTCAGCATGGCCTCCGCCTCCCCGCCGAGCGCGGCTTTCCGGAGAGAATCGGACTCCTGAGCGGCAAGCGGGAAGAAAAGAGAGCAGAAAAGCAGGGAGACGATGCGTTTCATTGAGCGCGCTCCGCAAGCTCCTGCATCTGTGCAAGCGCTTCCTCGCGGAGGAACAGGAGCTCGGCAAGGCGCGCCCGTTCGCGCCGCGCAACCGCGTGCAGCGGCTCCGTCGCAGGAAGACCGCGTCCGGAAAAAAGCGAAAGGTAAAGATCTAGCGCTTCGGCCTCATCCGCATCAACCGGATAGAAGAAATCGCGAACCAGCATCCGAATCGGACGGAACAGCGAACCGCGTCCGGAAAAAGCCTCCTTGAAAAGCGTGCCGGGCATGGGTTCGCGCAGGAAAAAACGGTAGCCGTTCAGGCGGATCTTTTCATAGTCGCGCAGAGAATTCATCAGGGCGCAGCGGAAAACGTTTTCCGACGGAAACGGTTCGGCGAGAAAGAGTTCCAGCACGGAGCGGAACTCTTTCCGGCGGGCGGCGGGAAGTTGATGCGCGCCAAGTTTCCGTGCGGAATCCGCACAGACCGCAAGATAAAGGACATCGGCGGCATCCGAGTTCAGCATCATCCGGGTGTGAGCACAGAGAACGGCGAAAAATTTCAGCGCCTTCCCGTATTCACGCTCCTCCGCGGCGGTTTGAATGCCGCGCTGAAGAATCTGATGGAAATCGGAAAACACTCCGGCGGCGGAATCGGCTCCGCGCAGCGGCGACGCCGTGCCGCCGATCAGCACGCGCAGGTTTTCCGCCAGTTCCGGAATATCCGGATTCTCATTCAATCTGTCGTGAAGCGCCTGAAAGAGCGCAAGACGCGGCGACGGCATTGCGGAGACCGTTTCCGCGACCATCGGCGCAACGGCGCGGAGACGGCTCCGGAGCGGATACGAATCCGTTTTCCAGGTTTCCCCATAGCGTCCGCCCGATGGATCCTTCGGACGGGTCGCAAGGTCAACGCAATCTTTTGCAATCAGAAAAACGACGATGAGAAGACACAGGCGCAGAAGATATTTCCGGGTTCTTCCGCGTCTGGAATCAAGAGCGTCGGTTCTTCGAATCTCCGGCAGCATCCTGCGGCTCCTTCTCCATTATGGTTTGAGCGTCGATGACTTCCGCTTCAATCGTATCGTCATCGCAGTGCGGAACGGCGCGTTCCGGCTCCGGAGCGCGGTTCCGGAGCGGGGACGCCGTGTAAATGAAACTCCGTGCAAGGCCGAGCCGCCCCGTCAGCCAGAGCACGATGAATATCGCCGCCGCAATCGGGAAGCAGCAGATAATCAGCACCAGAATGATGAGAAGCCGGAAAACGAATGCAAGCGGGTTGTTCATCTCACCGCCCCCTTGTGCGCGGACGGCGCGGACGGCGGCGCGACGGTTTGCGGTTCGGGTCGCCCTTCGGCCAGAACTGCTCGAATTCGCCGCAATGCGCATGAACCGTGTTGTGAATCACCGCAAGCTCCCGCGCATGGGAATAACCGGGATGCGCCTTGAGACGTTCGCGGTTCTCCGTCGTTTCATTCAGGAACTTCGGCTGAAGCAGGAGCGTGCGGACCGCAGCGGCGACGGCGCGTCTGGTCGGCGTGCGCGGATAGAGAGCGCGGTTGATCGCGTGCTTCAGCTCCTCTTCGACTCCCGGGAGATAAGCGACGAGACGCCCTTTGTTCACGAACTGTTTTTCCGCGAACGGGAGCACGATCAGCGACATGGCGAGCGAGATGCTTTCCCGGTATTCGCCCTTGCGGATGCGCTCGTTCCGGACTTTCCAGAGTTCGCGCATGTGCGCGGTATCCGGATCATTCCAGCGAGCATTGATTGCGGGCAGGAAATATTCCAGAAAACCGTACTCGTGGAACGTTTCGAGAACGCGGTCCCCGTAAGGACTCTTCAGGATTTTTTCGAGCTCCAGCGTCATGCGCGAATCGGAGGCAAGGCGGATCAGCGGCATGGTCGAGCGCACGGCCGTCTCGGTCTCCGGCTCCATGCGGAAGCCGTACTGACCGACAAGTTTCAGCGCGCGGAGAATGCGGACGGGGTCCTCCTCAAGACGCGTCACGGGGTCGCCGATGATGCGGACGATTCCGTCGCGGATGTCGTCGAGCCCGTGTCCGGTGTAATCATGAATCCGGTCGTTGACGGGATCGTAGAAGAGCGCGTTGACCGTGAAGTCTCTGCGCCAGGCGTCCTCCTGAACGGTTCCGAATTCGTTGTCGCGGAAAATCATGTTTTCGGGCGCGGCGGCGCGCTTGGCGGGATTCATCTTCTCCGGAGCGGACGCATTGTGTTCGGGCTTCTTGCGGAAGGTGCTGATCTCCAGAATCTCCTTGCCGAGGTAGAGATGAACCAGACGGAAGCGGCGTCCGATGATCATGCAGCGCTGCTTCCTGAAAACCTTTTTCACCTCTTCGGGCGTGGCGGATGTGGAAATATCATAATCCTTCGGCTGCCGGTCCAGCAGGAAATCGCGGACGGCGCCGCCCACGATGTAGGCTTCATAACCAGCATTCTGCAGGGCGGCGACGATGTCCGTCACGTATTTTTCGATCTTGGGTTTGATGGTCATTGTCTGAAAGGCTTGGTGATGATGGTGTCAACGCCGTCAAGCGAGGGATCGCGGTCGGGATAATCCGCGTTGCAGTGCAGGCCGCGGCTCTCCTTGCGGGACATGGCGGAATCGATGATGAGCTCCGCAACGGTCGTGATGTTGCGCAGTTCCACAAGCTCCTTGGTGATGTGGAAATCCCAGTAGTACTTGTCGATCTCTTCGCGGATGTTCGTCACGCGGCGTTTGGCGCGCTCCAGACGCTTGTTCGTGCGGACTATGCCGACGTAGTCCCACATGAAGCGGCGGATCTCGTCCCAGTTGTGCGCAAGAACGACCTGTTCATCGGAGTCGGTGGCGTTTCCGCGCGACCAGTCGGGAATGACGCCGTTCGGGCGCGTCGCTTTGAGTTCGGAGGCGTGCTCCATGATATGCTTCGCGGCGAAATCGGGAACGACGAGCGCCTCGAGCAGGCTGTTGCTCGCCAGACGGTTCGCGCCGTGGAGCCCGGTGCAGCCGCTCTCGCCGACCACATAGAGTCCTGGAATGCCGGTGTAGCCGTTGATGTCGGTCTTGACGCCGCCGCAGCTGTAGTGCGCCGCGGGAACAACGGGGATCGGCTGTCTGGACATGTCGATCCCGGCGTCCATGCACTGCGCGAAAATTTTCGGGAAGCGCTTTTCGAGAAATTCGCGGTCCAGCATCGTCATGTCGAGATACGCGCAGTGGAGTCCGCGAACTTTGAGTTCGTTGTCAATCGCGCGGGCGACGACGTCGCGCGGCGCGAGGCTCGCCATCTCATGGTATTTTTCCATGAACGTGACGAGCTTTCCGGAAGAATCTTTCACCTTGAGGACGCCGCCCTCGCCGCGCAGAGCTTCGCTGATAAGGAAGGAGTTGACTTTCGGATGATACAGCAGCGTCGGGTGGAACTGGAGGAACTCCATGTTGGCGATCGGCGCATGAGCGCGGTAGCACATGGCGACTCCGCTTCCGCACGCCGCATCCGAGTTGCTGGTGTAGAGATAGACTTTTCCGCAGCCGCCGGTCGCGACGGTCACCGTATCCGAAACGATCGTTTTGACGAATCCGGTTTCCACATCAAGCACGTACGCGCCCAGACAGTGGTTTTCGCCCATCCAGCCGAGACGCCACGAGGTGATGAGGTCGATCGCAGAGTGGTTTTCGAGAATGTCGATCTTCTCATTCGCGCGGGCGGCGGCGAGCAGGGTGTTGTGAACAGCTTCGCCGGTGATATCGCCGGCATGGATGACGCGGCGCTTGTGATGCCCGCCTTCACGGCCGAGGTGAAACTCGTCGCGCTTCTTCTCTTCGTTGTTTTCGCCGATCTCGCCGCGGGTGGTGAAATGCGTTCCGAGCTCCATCAGCCACTGAATCTTCTCCGGCCCGGCTTCCACGATTCCGCGGACGTTGACCGCATTGCAGAGGTGGTCGCCCGCCGCGAGTGTATCGGCGATATGCTCGTCAAAGGTGTCGCCCTTGTCCAGCACGCACGCAATGCCCCCCTGCGCGAGACGGGAGTTGCAGATTTCCGCCTTGCCTTTGCAGACAACGCAGATGCGCCCGTTCGATTTTTCCGCAAGCATCAGAGCGGCGGTGAGTCCGGCTACGCCTCCGCCGATAATCAGATGATCGTATTGAATGGTTTTGTCTTTCACTGTCAGACTCCTCGTATTCGACAGAGCTGACGAATAGACAGCGCATCCGCTGCCGATTCTTGAACTCTGTCACAGGGTT
>URNE01000182.1 GCA_900549045.1 uncultured bacterium
CTTTCTGGGCTCGGGCGCGTTCGCGGTTCCTTTTCTCGACGCGCTGAACAAGGCGGAAAACATCGAACTGGTCGGTGTCGGCACCCAGCCGGACAAACCGTCCGGAAGAAAACGTCTGCCCAAACCGACTCCGCTTGGAGGATTCGCCGATGCGGTCGGGATACCCTGCCGCAGAGTCGAATCGGTCAGTTCAGACGAATTCATGCAGCTGATGGACGAACTTGCGCCCGATCTCGTCGTCGTGGTCTCCTTCGGTCAGCTCCTGCGCGAAAAACTTCTGAACTTCCCGCGTCTGGGATGCCTCAACGTTCACGGTTCCATCCTGCCGAAACACCGCGGAGCCTCCCCGCTCGCAACCTCCATTCTCTCCGGCGACAAAGTAAACGGAATCTCCTTCATGCGTATGGACAAAGGACTGGACACCGGGCCGGTCTACTCTGTCATAACCATGGACGTTCCCCCGGCGATGAACACGCAGACTCTTGAGATCGCGCTCTCCGAGCTCGGCTCTCGGAACATTGCGGGGATCATCGACCGCATCGCCGAAGGGCTTCAGCCGGTTCCCCAGAACGAACCGGACGCCACTTCAACCCGGAAGATCCGCAAATCCGACGGTTCGGTTCACTGGGATGAACCCGCCGAACTGCTCGAACGCAAGGTGCGCGCATACTACCCATGGCCGGCTTCCACTTTCCGCATCAACGGAAAGAACGGACTCATGTCCGTCAAAATCACAGAAGCCCGCGTTCTCCCCGAGTCCGGTTCGCCCGGAACTGCCCTCGCCTGCGATAAAAAGTGGATCGTCGCCTGCGGACAGGGCGCACTCGAACTCGTCCGCGTCATCCCGGAAGGCTCCCGCGAAATGAACGCCGCCGATTTCCTCCGCGGCTTCAACAACCCGGAAGCCGTCAGACAGGTCTTCGACGGTCCTCCGCCGCCGGAGCCCAAAAACACTCCACTGGAAAAGAAAAACAATTCATGAAAAACAAAAAACAGATCATACTGAACTGCGAAGAGCTCGAAACCCGTTTCGCTCTCCTGCGGAACGGAAGACTCGAAGAGTATGAGATCGAACGGCGCGACGAGGACGAGCTCGTCGCCGGTTCCATCTACCTCGGACGCATCACGCATCTTGAAAAAAAACTTGAAGCGGCATTCGTCGACATCGGCGCCGTCAAAAACGGATTTCTGCACTACAAGGACATGCTTCCCGCCTCCTATGACATGCTCGACGACATCCGCCACGCCGAAGCCGAATCGGGGGAACAGCCCGCTGCAAAACGGCGCAAGAAAACATCCGTCCTCAGCAAAGTCGCCGACCGGATCCGCGGACTCGTCGGACACACCAACAAGGCGCAGCGCCTCAAAGAATTCGAGACGAAACTCCACAGCGGAAAAATCACCGTCGCCGACATTCCCAAAATGTTCCCCGAAAACTCCGAACTCCTCGTCCAGATCGTCAAGGGGCCCATCGGAACCAAAGGCGCGCGTCTCTCCACAAACATCACAATACCCGGACGCTATCTCGTCCTTCTTCCCTACTCCGACCACATCGGGCTCTCTTCACGCATCGACGACCGCAAGGAGCGCGACCGTCTCCGCAAGATTCTCGCCAAGCTCGACGTGCCCGAAGGCATGGGCCTCATCTGCCGCACCATCGGAGAAGGACACAAAGCCGCAGATTTTGAAAAAGATCTCGGCATGCTCCTCAGAATCTGGGAATCCGCAAGCGCCGCGCTCGAAGAGAAAAACGCGCCCGCAATCGTCTACCGCGAACCCAATCTGCTCGAACGAACCGTCCGCGACTTCCTCACCGACGACATCGACGAAATCGTCGTCGACGACCCGGAAGCAGCAAAAAAGCTGAAGGCGGACTTCGCCGAATTCGGCTGCTACGACACGCGCATCACTCTCAGCAACCGCGCCCAGCCCGTCTTCGAACGATACAAAGTCGCTGAACAGGTCGCAACCGTCTTCAACCGCGTTGTCCAGCTCCCGAGCGGTGGTTATATCTGCATCGATGAAACCGAAGCGCTCGTCGCCGTCGACGTCAACTCCGGCAAAAACAAAAATGCCAAAGACCAGCCCGAAAACATTCTCCGCACAAACCTTGAAGCCGCCGAGGAAATCGCTCGCCAGGTCCGTCTCCGCAACGTCGGAGGACTCGTCGTCATCGACTTCATCGACATGCGCACGCAGCGGGACCGCGACGCCGTTCAGCGCGCAATGGCGACCTACGTTCAGCCCGACCGCGCCAAGACCCGTCTGCTCCCCATCAGCAAGTTCGGACTGATGGAAATGACCCGTCAGCGCGAACACGAAAGCGTCAAAGACGCCGTCTACGACCCGTGCCCGTACTGCAACGGTTCCGGACGCGTCAAATCGCCGGTCAGCATGAGCGTCGAAATCCAGCGCCGCCTCAAAGAACTGCTTAAACGCCGCACCCGTAAAATGTCGGTCCGCGTCATCATGCATCCGACCATTCTCGAACGGCTGAAAAACGACGACGCCGAACTGCTCAGCGAACTGGAAGAGAAGTACGGCAAGGAACTCTCCTTCCGCGCCGATCCGACCATGCACATGGAACAGTTCCGCCTCGTCAACCCGGAAACAAATCAGGAATATTAACAAGGAGTTTTTTGTCATGAGAGATACGTTCCTTCCCTTTTCCAAACCCGATCTGAAAGAATCCGACATTCAGGCTGTCGCGGATGTTCTGCGCTCCGGCTGGATCACCACCGGCCCCAAAGTCGCACAGTTTGAATCCGATTTCAAAGCTTATCTCGGGGCGGACGACGCCGTCTCCATGACTTCCGAAACCGGCGTGATGGAAGTCCTCCTCCACGCGCTCGGGATCGGGCCCGGCGACGAGGTCATAACTCCCTCCATGACCTGGGTCTCCATGATCAATCTCACCGTCCTCGCGGGCGCGAAACCGGTCTTCGTGGACGTCGACAGGGACACCCTGATGGTCAATCCCGAAGAGGTGGAGGCGCACATCACTCCGCGCACAAAACTGATCGTCCCCGTCCACTTCGCCGGCGCCAGCGCCGATCTCGATCCGCTCCGCGCCATTGCGGAAAAACACGGAATCCGTCTTGTGGAAGACGCCGCGCACGCGCTCGGGACCCGCTACAAAGGCAAACTCATCGGCTCCGCCGGAACCGCAATGTTCTCGTTCCACCCCATCAAGAACATCACTACCGGCGAAGGCGGAATGCTCGTCACCGATGAAGAAGAACTCGGCAAACGCTGCCGCAGCCTCAAATTCCACGGTCTCGGCGTCGACGCTTACGACCGCCTCACGCACGGACGCTCCCCGCAGGCGCAGGTCGTCGAACCGGGCTACAAGTACAACATGCCCGACATGCAGGCCGTGCTTGCGCTCGGTCAGCTCGCGCGCATCGAGGAAATCAACGCCCGCCGCACTGCGCTAGCCCTCCGTTACCGCGAACTGCTCAAAGACGTCGAGGAAATTCAGCCTCTCGCCGATCCCGCTTACGATTTCAAACACGCGTGGCATCTCTTCGTCGTCCGCGTCGTCAAGGGCAAACTCAACCGCGACGAATTCATGGCCGCATTGAAAGAGAAAAACATCGGCACGGGGCTGCACTTCCGCTGCACGCACCTCCAGAAGTTCTACCGGGAACAGATGGGCTGCAAGCCCGGCATGCTCCCCAACACCGAATGGAACTCCGACCGCATCTGCTCCATCCCGCTCTTCCCCTCCATGACGGAAAAAGATCAGGATGATGTCGTCACCGCAATCAAAGAGGTTCTGGCATGAAGTTCAACCGTCCAGCCCGCCAGACTCCCGTACAGCCCGAAAGCGCTCCCGGACCGGAAAAACCGGGGCTGAACGGCAAACAGAAAAAACTTCTGTTCTGGCTCCCGCTGTGGCTTTGCGCCGCGCTTCTGCTGATCGGGAATCTCGGCGTCGAGCCGGTCAAAGGCTCCGAATCCCGCTGGCTCGAAGTCGTCCGTGAAATGTTCCTCACGAACGATTTCCTTCATCCGACCATCAACTTCGAACCCTATTACGACAAGCCGCTGCTGACCTACTGGTTCATCGTGCTGACCTCGCTCTTCAACGGCAAAACCGTCAATGAGTTTCTCGCCCGCCTCCCGAGCGTGCTCGCGGCGGCCGCAGCGCTCATGGCGACCGTTTCCATTGCCAAACGCCTCTGGAACGCGGAGATCGCGCGTCTCTCCGGCTGGCTCTTCCTGACCTGCTACTCCTTCGCCTGGTGGGGACGCCTCGCCGAAGCCGATATGGCAAATCTTGCGTTCTCGACCGGCGCAATCGCGTGGTATCTGGCCTTCCGGAAAACAAAAAGCTTCCCCGGATATCTCGGCTTCTTCCTGCTCTGCTTCATCGGCGCGCACGCGAAGGGAATGGCCGCAATTGCGGTTCCCCTCCTCGCCGCGGGCGTGGACATGCTCCTCGCGAAAAGAATTCTCTTCCATTTGAACTGGAAGTCCGCGCTGGCTCTTCTCATCGGAATCGGAGTCTACATGATTCCGTTCGAACTCTCCAAACTCATCGCTCCGGCTGTCGCACCGGAAACTCAGGAACTCATCGACGCCGACGGCACGCTCAAAACCAGCGGAATCGCACTCGCCCTGCGCGAAAACATCATCCGCTTCTTCGCTCCGTTCGACCACGACGACGAACCGTTCTATGCATACTTCATTCATCTGCCGCGCCTGCTTCTCCCCTGGAGCCCGTTCATGATCCTTGCAGTCATCGACGCCTTCCGCAGACGCAAACAGTTCCAGGAGGCGGAACGCTGGCTCTGCTGGACCCTGATTGCGATTTTTCTCTTCTTCTCCATTTCCGGCTCACGCCGTCCGTACTACATCCTCCCCGCGGTTCCGTTCTGCGCCATTCTGATGGCACTCTACCTCTCCCGCGAATCCTTCGACCGTCAAGTGGAAAAGATCAAACAGGTTCTGCTTCTGCTGTTCCGCTCGCTTCCGGCAATCGCACTGCTTCTCTGCGTGCTCGCCGGAATCGTGCTGACGCTCTTCCCGGAAATCGTCCCCCCCGCATACAAGTTCCTGCTGCGCCTCGTCCCGCAGTCCATTGTCGCGGCGCTTGCCGCCGTCTTCATTCTCGGAATGTTCCTGTTTCATCTGCGCAGCGAACCGCCGTTTACGGAAATTCTGCCGGATGTGAAGCTTGCGAAGTCCATCTTCTCCATCTACGTTTCCCTGCTCGTGGTGTTCGTCTATGTCATCCCCACCGCCTCCCAGTTCCGCACGATCCGCTATACATTCCGCCAGATGATGCTCCGCGCCGAACAGATGCGCGTGCCGGATGAGAATATCTACTTCTATCAATCCGAACCGCGGGACGCCATATACTATCTGAACCGGAAAACGGAAATCGCCGTCATTGAAGACGAGGAAGAGCTGGAAAAACTCCGCAGGGAAAAACCGGGACAGCGCATTCTGCTGATTGCCCAGAACCGCAAGTTCGAGGATCTTCCGGGTGAAACGCTCAACCGTCTCCCGGTCACCGCCCGCGAACCGGCATATCCCTGGGATTCAAAGGACAACCTCCGCAAGAATTATGT
>URNE01000183.1 GCA_900549045.1 uncultured bacterium
TACGGACTCCTTTCGTTTGATTTTGTGTTGTTGCAGAGAATTTTAGCACGCTTCCGCGGATTTGTCAAGAGAGAACTCCGGAAATCTTCCGCAAATCTACGCAAACGGTTTTCTGTGCGGAGCCCTTCCCCCCATTTTCCGATGACAGCTTGAGCGCTCTTCCGGAAAGAGTTCCGGAGGAATCGCAGCTCACTGGAGATTCGCTTCCATACGATCAAAAATAAGCGGACAAAACAAAAAAAACGGCGGAGTTTACAGATTTTTGTTGACAAAGTGCGGAAAAGATGCTAAATTACATGTCAACAATTATCTGGAAACAAAACCTAAACAAAAGGCAGGTATATATGTCCGGACACAGTAAATGGGCAAACATCAAGCATAAGAAGGGCGCGGCAGACGCCAAGAAAGGCAAAATCTTCTCGAAGTTCGCGAAAGAGATCATGGTTGCGGTAAAGACCAGCGGCAAGGATCCCGCCTCCAACCCGAGACTCCGTCTTGCACTCGCCGGCGCTCGCGCAGCCAACATGCCGCGTGAAAACATCGACCGCGCGATCAAAAAAGGCGCCGGCGAACTCGGCGACGTCGTGTTTGAAGAAATCACCTACGAAGGCTACGGTCCCGCCGGAACCGCCCTCATCATCGAATGCCTCACCGACAACCGCAACCGCACGCTCGGCGACGTCCGCATGACGCTCGACCGCACCGGCGGAAACATGGCGAACAGCGGCGCCGTCGCCTGGATGTTCCAGCGCAAAGCGCACTTCGTCATCGAAGGCGAAAACGCCGATGAGGAAAAACTGATGGACATCGTTCTCGACGCGGGCGCGGAAGACATTGAAGTCGATGACGGAACCGCCGAGATCTGGGCCGCTCCCGAAGCGTTTGAACCGATTCAGAAGGCTCTCGAAGGCGCGGGAATCGAACCGACCGAGTCGGGCATCGTCCGCAAGCCGGACAACAAAGTCGAAGTCAAGGAGCTCTCCACCGCCCAGCAGGTGCTGCGCCTCATCGACAAGCTCGAAGACCTTGATGACGTCCAGGCGGTCCACTCCAACGCGGACATCGCCGAGGACATCCTCGAAAAGCTCGCCGAACAGGAAGACTGACGGGCGTGTGCGAACCTGTTACGATATTGGGCGTGGATACGGCGATCCGGAAAACCGGTTATGCCGTTCTGCGCCTGACGGCCTCCGGACTCTATGAAGTCGCCGACTGCGGACTCATCCGCAACGGAAAAGATCTGCTTCACAGCGAATGTCTGCGCAGGCTTTCGGGAGGAATCCGGGAAATCGTCAATGCCTTTCATCCGGATTCCGCCTCCATCGAAATGGCGTTCGTCAGCAAAAACATCCGCACCGCGATGATCCTCAGTCTGGCCCGCGGCGCGGTGATTGCCTCCCTCGCTGAAAGCAGTGTGCCGATCTACGAATATTCGCCCAAAACCGCGAAACGTGCGGCAGTCGGACGGGGTGAGGCTTCTAAAGAGCAGGTCGCAGCCATGATGGCGGCCATCTGCGGAATTGATATATCAGGTGTACCCGATGATGCGACAGATGCGCTTGCTCTCGCTCTCTGTCATGCAAATCTTTCGGCTCACAAAGAACTTCTGCTTTCAGCCGGCGCGCGCGTCTGACGCCGCTTCCGGAACACAATTAACGGAGAACATTCGTTTATGAAACTGACAAAATACGGAAGACGTGAATGGGGAACCGCCACGCTCGTCGCCGCGATTCTGCTTGCAGGCGCCATTGCCTGCGGCTTCCTCTTCGCCTCAAACGCAGGCTTTTACCTTTCCATCCTCGTCGTCGCCGTCTGGCTGCTTTTCGTGGGGTTCTTCCGTGACCCCGCCCGCGCAATCACAACTCAGGACGATATTCTGCTCTCCCCGGCGGACGGGCTGGTCAAGGACATCGAACTCATCCGCGCGGCGGACTGTCCCCTGCTCGCCGAAGTCTTCGAAGGACACGACATGCTCCGCGTCGGAATCTTCCTTTCCGTTTTCAACGTGCATCTCAACCGCGCCCCCGCCCCGATGACCGTCAAGCTCTCCTGCCACAAGGACGGCTGTTACTATGACGCCCGCGACAACCGCGCCATCAAGGAAAATGAATCCCAGATGATCGCCGGAATCGCAACCGTCGGCGGCAAGGAATACCCCGTCGCAGTCAAACAGATCTCCGGTGCCATCGCCCGCCGCATCGTCTGCCCCGTTGAACCGGGAAGACGCCTCCAGCGCGGAGAACGCTACGGAATGATCAAATTCGGTTCCCGTACAGAACTCTACATCCCGGCGAAAAGCGACCTCGAAATCGCCGTCCGCATCGGAGACAAAGTTCAGGGCGGACTCACCGTCCTCGCACGTCAAAAACACTCGAACGCATAACCAGGAGCGGAACCGCCCATGAAAAAGAACGCAAAAGCATTTCTTGAACGAAACCGTTGGCTCAAGGCGGTTCCGAACTCTCTGACTCTCTGCAACTCACTCTGCGGATTCGCCGCAATCATCAACACCCTCCGCGTCTGCGATCCCGCGCAGCCCTTCTCCGGAGTCTCCTGCCCGTCGATCCTCGCCACCAGTGCAATCCTCATCCTCTTCGCCATGGTCTTCGACGCACTCGACGGCTTCGCAGCGCGAATTCTCAACGCCGCCAGCATGCATGGAATCCAAATGGACTCCCTCGCGGACATGGTCACTTTCGGCGTTGCCCCGGCAACCCTCGTTGTCATCATGACCCGCAGCCTCCCCGGTTATGACGGGCGTTTCTTCTACATTGTCTGGGCGCTCGCCGCGGTCTACCTCGGAGGAGCCGCTCTGCGCCTCGCGACCTACAACGTCCACGCAATGGTCGAAAAAAAGAGCAGCGACAAGTTCTCCGGTCTTCCCTCCCCCGGAGCCGCGGCCGGCATCTGCACAACCGTTATCTATTACAATCATCTCGGCATGGAAATCCGCCATCTCGCGGTTATCCTTCCCATCTACTGCGCCCTTCTCGGCATTCTGATGGTGAGCAAGATTCAGTATACACATTTCGCAAAATGGCTGCTCTCCCTCAAACGCAACAGAAAGCGCCTTCTGATCGTCGTCCTCATCCTCGCCGCAGCCTGCTGGAAGCTTGAACTGACCGCATTCGCGGCCGTCAACTTCTACATTCTGCTAGGGCTTTTCGCGGCTCTCGGAAGAAAAACCGGTCTTCTCCGCCCCCCCGTCGAGTCGGCAAAGGAGGCATGATGAAGTATCTGATCACCGGCGGCGCCGGCTTCATCGGCGGACATCTCACGGAAAATCTTCTTGCCGACGGACATGAAGTTTTCTCCATCGACGATTTTTCCACGGGCTCCCCGCGCAACATAGAAGCCGTGCGGAACAACCCGCGTTTCCATTTTGCCGAAGCCAATATGATCCACGCCCCCGAACTGGAGGACATGGTGCGCGAAGCGGATGTGATCTTCCACTTCGCGGCAGTCGTCGGCGTAGACCTCGTCGTCCGCGACCCGATCGGAACCATCATGACCAACGTCAACGGCTCCGAACGGATTCTCGCGCTCGCCTCGAAGTTCGACAAGGAGATCATTCTCGCCTCCACCAGCGAAGTTTACGGCAAATCCGCCCGTCTCCCGTTCTCGGAAAAGGACGATCTGGTCATCGGGCCTTCCACGCACTCCCGCTGGTCCTATGCCTGCAGCAAACTGCTTGATGAATTCCTCCTGATGGCATACCGCCGCAATAAAAATCTGCGCGGAACCGTCGTCCGCTTCTTCAACACCGTCGGTCCGCGCCAGACGGGACAGTTCGGCATGGTTCTGCCCCGTTTCGTGAAGGCCGCGTTGAACGGCGAACCGGTGCGCGTCTTCGGCTCCGGCAAACAGACCCGCTGCTTCTGTCATGTTTTCGACACAATCCGCGCGCTCCGCGGTCTCGCCGGAAACGAAAACGCATACGGCTGCATCTACAATATCGGCTCCACGCGGAGCATTACGATAGAAGAACTTGCACACCTCGTCATCCGTGAACTCGGTTCGGACTCCGGAGTGGAGTTCATCCCGTACGACAAGGCTTACGAGAGCGGTTTTGAGGATATGCTCCACCGTGCGCCGGACTGCACGGCGATCGGGGAACTTCTCGGCTGGAAAGCCGAAATTCCGCTGGAGCAAATCATACGTGACGTTGCGAAAACAACGGAAAAATAACGAACGAAGGTTGAAAAAACAGAAAAAGGTGCTATATTCCCTTTTCTGCATAGTGCCGCATTGTTGCGTTGCATATATGGAAACCGGAAAAGCAAAAACCAAATATTGAGGAGATAAAAATGGGCGTTCCTAAGAGAAAAATGTCGAAAATGAAAAAGCGTCAGCGTATTGCAGCCAACAGCTACGAGGGCGTTCAGGCCAACTTCTGCAAGAACTGCGGCGAACCTGCGGCTCCCCACACGGTCTGCAAGCACTGCGGAACTTACAAAGGCAAACAGATTCTTACCGTCGAACAGTAATCTGACCACGGAGAAGCGGATCGTTATGAAGATCGCCGTTGATGCAATGGGCGGAGACTATGCGCCCGGAGTCGTCATTGAGGGCATCCTGCTCGCCTTGCAGGAAATCCCCGGACTTCAGCTCGTTCTGGTCGGACATCAGGAGAAACTCTCCTTTTATCTCGAAAAAGCCGGACTGAGCAATCATCCTCAAGTGGAACTCGTACACGCCGAACAGGTCGTGGAGATGAGCGACCACTCGACGGATTCGATCCGCTCCAAAAAACATTCCTCCATCACCGTCTGCGCCGATCTGGTGAAAGCCGGACGCGCCGACGCGATTGTTTCCGCGGGCCACACCGGTGCGGCCGTCGCCGCAACCAAAGTGCGTCTCCGCACGCTCGAAGGAGTGGACCGCCCGGCTCTCGCAACAGCAATGCCGGCCGTCGGCGGGAAAAACATCCTCATCGACGTCGGCGCCAACACCGACTGCACCCCGATAAACCTCGCGCAGTTCGCCGTCATGGGCGAACTCTATGCGCAGCTGACTTTCGGTCTTGAAAGACCCAGAATCGGTCTGCTCTCCGTCGGCGGTGAAGACGTCAAGGGCAACGATCTGACCAAGGAAGTGTTCAAAATCCTCTCCAGCATGCCGATCAACTTCGTCGGCAACGTGGAAGGACACGACATTTTCCACAAGAGCACCTGCGACGTCATCGTCTGCGACGGCTTCACAGGCAACTCCATTCTGAAGGCGTCGGAAGGTCTTGCCCGCGCAACTTATCACTGGCTGAAAGAGGCATTCACCCGCAACCCGATCCGTCAGACGGGAGCGTTCCTCGCAAAAGAGGCGTTCCGGGATCTGAAAAAGATCTCCGACTCGGAGGAATTCGGCGGAGCGCCCCTGCTCGGCATTCGCGGAGTCTGCATCATCGGACACGGCGCATCCACACCGAAGGCTATCAAAAACGCCATCCGGCTCGCGGACACCTATCTGAAACACGGACTGACCGACCGAATCGTCAAACGTATCAAAAGGTGGTGAAACCCATTGCCGACAAGTATGACATCCGTGTCATCATGATGATTACGCCAGAAACCAGCGAGGAGCG
>URNE01000184.1 GCA_900549045.1 uncultured bacterium
ATCTGTTGAAAATGAATATTAAAATATGTTTTTTGGTGATTGCGCAAACCGTCCCGGCGTACTATAGTAGGCGTATTGCAAACGACAGGAGTTCTTTATGCAGGATTTCAGCAAACTTCTCCGGCAGTCGCCGGAAACGGTCGGCGCGGGACGCCTTGCTCCGCGGGCATTTTTCCATACTTATGCAACCGAAGCGGATGCGCTTGCGGGCGGCGAAAACCCGTACACCATGACGCTGAACGGCGAATGGCGTTTCAAATGGTTTGAAAATCCCGATCTGGTGACGGATGAGTTCCGGCCGGAAACCGATGATTCGCAGTGGGATCGCATCGCCGTTCCCGGCTGCTGGGACATGCGGGGATACGGATATCCGCATTACACCAACATCAACATGCCGTTCCCGGATTATCCGCCGTCCGTTCCGCTCGACCGCAACCCCGCCGCGGTCTACCGCCGCACCTTCACGCTTCCCGAATCATGGCGCGGCCGCCGCACGATTCTGCGCTTCGACGGCGTGGAAAACCTGTTTTACGCATTTGTCAACGGCGCGCTTGCCGGATTCAGCAAGGATTCGCGCGGAGCTTCCGAGTTCGACATTACGGAAAAGCTCGTTGAAGGCGAAAACAAAATCTCCGTCTTCGTCACCCAGTACAGCGATGCCGCGTATGTGGAAGACCAGGACCAGTGGTGGCACGCGGGAATCGTCCGCAATGTCACGCTTCTTTCGCGTCCCGAGAACCGGATTGAGGATATCTGCGTCACCTCCACGCTCGACGGTTCGCTGAAGAACGGTCTGCTGAAACTCGAACTGATCGCCCGTCTCAAACCGCTGAAAGGCGCGTTTTCCGAGGGCAACAACGGCATGGTCGAGTATTGTGTAAACCGTCCGCAGGAGGGCTGGTTCTTCGATCTGCGTCTGCTCGACGCCGCGGGCGGTGAAGTCTGGAAGACAACCACCGACGTCGGACACAAGCTCAGCGAGGGCGTTTACTTCAACGCCAAAGACCCCGCGCGTCTGTTCGGCCGTCTTGAGGTTGAGCTTCCCGCAATTCATGCGTGGAACGCGGAAGATCCGTACCGCTACACGCTGACCGTGACCCTGCGGAATCAGGAGCGCGGGGTGATGGAAGCCGCCGCACTCGAAATCGGATTCCGCAGCGTGGAGGTCCGCCGCCGCGAACTGCTGATCAACGGCAAGCCGGTTCTGATCCAGGGGGTGAACCGCCACGAGCACGATCCGCGCACGGGACGCTCCCTCACGGTCGAAGCGATGCGCCGTGACCTGATTCTCATGAAGCAGTTCAACATCAACGCCATCCGCACGAGCCACTATCCCGATGCTCCGGAATTCTACGACCTCTGCGACGAGCTCGGTTTCTACGTTTTCGATGAAGCGAACATTGAAAACCACGCCTTCTTCTACGACATGTGCTCCAACCCGAGCTGGGGCGAATCCTACCTCGACCGCATCATCCACCTGGTGACGCGCGACCGCAACCACCCGTCGGTCATCGTCTGGTCGCTCGGCAACGAATCCGGCTACGGCGCCAATCACGCCGCACTCGCCGGCTGGATTCGTGAAGCCGATCCGTCCCGTCCGCTCCACTGCGAACGCGCGATCTATTCTCCCGACCGCGGCAACTGGGCGCCGAACCTGAACCGCGGCATTACGGACATCATCGCCCCGATGTATCCGCAGATCGATTCCATCGTCAACTGGGCGCGCACGCAGACGGAGGACGACCGTCCGCTGATCTGCTGCGAGTATTCGCACGCCATGGGCAACAGCAACGGCTGCCTGAAAGAATATTTCGACGCCTTCCGTCACTGGCACGGTCTTCAGGGCGGGTTCGTCTGGGAATGGTGCGACCATGGAATTTACAAACGCGGCGCCGACGGCAAGGAGTTCTTCGCTTACGGCGGCGACTTCGGAGATCAGCCGAACGACTTCAATTTCGTCTGCGACGGCCTTGTTTCTCCCGACCGCATTCCGCATCCCGGTCTCTACGAGTTCAAAAAACTTGCCGCTCCCGCTGAATTCTCCGCGGTTGATCTCAACTGCGGACGCATTCAGATCCGCAACCGCCGCTGGTTCACTTCGCTGGACGACTGCGAGCTTGTCTGGACTCTCACGGTCAACGGGCGTGCGGCGCAGACCGGAACGCTGCCGCTGCCGCATCTGGATTCCGATTTCGCATTTCCGGATTTCACCGCGTATGCGGCGCATGATCTGTTCACGATCAGCAGAGCAAACTCTGCGGTCATGACGATTCCGTACAGCCGTCCGTCGGATCTGCGCATCGGAGACGAGTGCCGTCTTCTCGTTTCGCTCCGTCTGAAAGCCGCGAATGCGTGGGCGCCGGCCGGACACGAACTCGGCTGGGAGGAGTTCGTGGTTCCGTACCAGAGCCGTCTGCTTCCCGTGCCGGAGGCGGTGCGTCCCGGCACGCTTGAGGTCGCGGAGAACGGCGTTCTGTCTCTCTCCGACGGTTCGGTCCGCATTGAAACGGAAGCCGGGCTGAACACCTGGCGCGCCACGACGGACAATGACTGCCACCGTCATCGTTTCGGCAAGATGAACTTCGGCGACAGAGTCGGGAACATCTGGCTTTCCGAAGGTCTTTTCGACCTCGGGCGCACGGACTGCAAAGTCCGCCGCGATGCGGAGAAAACGGTCGTGATTTCCCGGTATGGCGAGCTGGCTGTCCACTCTCTGTCGATCATTCCGGAAACGGATGGTTCGTTCCGCTTCGAGAATGAGATTGAATATGCGCAGAGTCTGACGGAACTTCCGCGCATCGGAATCGTTTTTGAGCTTCCGCATTCGTTTACGGATGTCGAGTACTGGGGGCGCGGGCCGCAGGAGAACTACCGTGACCGCTGTGCCGGATATCCGGTCGGCCGTTACCGCACGACGGTTGACGCGATGGAAGAAACCTACATCATGCCGCAGGAATCGGGCAACCGCACGGATGTCCGCGAGCTGATTGTATCGGACGGCGGGCATCGTCTGGCGATAGTTCCGGAATCTGTCATGGAATTTTCGATTTCGCGTTACAGCGCGCGAGCAAAACAGGCGGCGATGCACCGTCACGAACTGAAAGAGAGCGGCAGGATTTATCTGAATCTTGATCTTCTCCAGCGCGGCGTCGGCACCGAGAGCTGCGGTCCCGATACGCTTCCGAAGTACCGAATTCCCGGCGGCGTCTATCGCTTCACCTTCCGTCTTTTCTGGAAGGCGTGAGATCGGTTTTTCATCCGGAGACTCCCTGAAATGAGTCTCCGGATGATTTTTAAATTCACTCTTCCGTTATGACAAGCCGCTCCAGGAGGGCGGGGAAGCAGTTGTCGGCGAACCAGTCGTCCGGAACTGCGACCTGTTCGGAGGCAAGGGTGATCTCCACGCTTCCGTTCACAATCTTTTCCCGCGGGACGGAGAACTTCTGAAGTTTGTTCTCCTCGTCGCCGCGCGGACAGCTCCACGAGACCGTCGGGAGAACGGCCGCATCGCCGGATTTGATCTGAATCCGGTAGCGGAAGGAACCGGGCGTCCAGCGCGGGACGGCATCCGCCAGATAAAAGTTCACGGTCGTTCCGGTGAGAGTGTCGAGTCCGTTTACCGAAATCCGGAGGGCGTGCGGGTGAATCCAGAAGGATTTGCCGTTGCCGACTGAAATTCCGCTGCCGCGCACGAGAACCGAAAGTTTTTCGTTTGCGGAGCGGACCACGCGGTCGTACGGCGTTGCGGAAACCAGTTCACCGAACGGATAATTTCCGAAACAGTCGATTTCATGGACAGTCGTTTCGTTTGACGGAATCTGCGCGGCGAAACGGGCGTCGTCTTTGGAGTGAATGCGCTGAAGTTCGGAGTCCGCATGATCCGCAAACGCGCGGAATTCCGAGGCGGCGAATTCGATGGCGGAAATCGCATCCGGAGCGGGGCGGACCTCTTCCGGAAGCAGCCCGTAGAAGCGGTAGTAGGAACGGCGCGGTCCGAATTCAAGAACAACCGTTTCGCCGCGCTGGAAATCTCCAAGCGGACGCTCCTGCGAGTCGATTTTGCATTTTTTCGGCGCGGTGAAACGGATGGTCAGCGGCGCGAGAAGCGGCGTGTCCGGGTAGAGGTAGCACTGGCGGTGCGGATGCGTTCCGATGGTCTGAACCTTCCAGAGGTTGTTTCCGACGCCGTTGAACTCAGCGGGGGAGGGAGTGGAGAGCTGCTCCAGCTGAACATGAACTTCGCCTGAGAATCCGACGGGAAGGACGATGACGCAGTGGGAGCGGCGGTCGTCCAGGATCGGCGGGTAGTAGGCTGAGACGCCCGGCTTGTCGATCCGGACCGGACGGGCGTCCCAGAAGGCGATCGGCGTTTTGCGCGGGAGCGGCGCGGCAACGGAGATCCGCGCGTTTTTCCCGTTCAGCTCCACGCGGATGTTCGCGCGGTCTTCATCGGCGTGATTCGGGTTGTTGGTCGCCGCTTCGATGTAATCGTGATGAACCGACGGCAACGGGTCGAGATGAGAGAATACCGCTTTGTAATCGAACATCTCCATGCAGATCGAGGGGCCTGCGTTGACGGGTTTGTTCATGATGCGCGAACCGACGAAGTAGTCGCGCTGGGTCATGACGATTTCCGGAGAAGCCGGACAGAATTTTTCGTAGTAGGCGGCGACGTCGCGTCCGTTTGCGAAGATGATCGGCAGTTTTTTTGCGAGATCGAGGATGAGCGCCATTCCGCGGCGGTTGTGCTTGGTCATCGACCGGACGCCGTAGGTGCGTCCGAGTTCAAATCCCGCGGAGAGAAAGAAGGGCTTGCGCTTGAATTCGGCGGCGCGGAGACAGTCGATCACAAAGTTGCGGAAGCGTTCCGGATATGCTCCGGATTCGACGGTGCGGTTCCAGCGCAGGAAGTGCGCGGGAACAAGCGCGTAGTCGTCGCCGTTGATTGCGGCGGTCGCGAACGGCATTTCAAGCACATTCGGCTCGCCCTCGGGGGCGCGGACTCCGGGACGGTGAATATCCTCTTCGCACGCATAGAACGGCTGGGAAGGCATCCCCTGCCGGTTGAGGAGCTGAAGAATGGAGAGACCGTTTTCCTTCATCGCGCGGAAGAGCGCGGGCGTGGGATTGTCGGTCGCGAATCCGCGCAGCTGGGAGAGTCCTTTGGACTGGAACCATGCGTTGAGCTGCCGCAGCCGTTCGGCGATGCGCTCTTCCGGAAGAGATGTTTCGGCGCCTCCGAAGAAGGGGTAGACTGTGTCGCCGTAGTCCTGTTCGAATCCGCGGAAAGTGGAATCGTTGAGCTGGTCGGGTGCGACGCAGTAGTTGACGGGGACGCGTTTCGCATGGGCGACGCTGTCGAAGTTGTCCGCGGAGAACGCCGCGACGGAGAGCTGAAGAATGACCGCATGATCCGGAGCGATTCCGAGATAGCGGATTCGTTTTTCCGAAGCTCCGGTATTCTCGTAAATCAAATAATGTCCCGGGTGCAGAGGTCCGATGGCGTCGCCCTTCCGGGCGGAGATTACTTTGTTTCCCGTAGAGAGGTGCGGGTGTT
>URNE01000185.1 GCA_900549045.1 uncultured bacterium
CGGCATAGGCTTCTCTCTTCTGTTTCTTATAGTTGTAATATAAAAGCATGGCATTTCAAATTCAAATGGAATGCGAAAAAAATTCCGGGAAAAATCCGCGTATGAAAACTCTGCGCAATTCCCCGCTTGCCAATGGTGGCATTATGCAAAAAAGGGCAAAAATAAAGGGATGCCGAACCGCGCGCAAAAAGCGAACGGAACAGGCGCCCCTCTCGCTTCCCGAAAATTTTCTCCGGAGGGCACTCCGCCATCCGGAGAGTTTTCCGGATCACTTCAGATTTCCCATGATGAAGCGCGTCAGTTCCAGAATGACGCTGCTTTCGGTTTCATGCTGCATGCGTTCATGCAGTTCACGACGCTTCAAAGGAGTCGCCAAACGGTTGTAGACGGCCGAGACGCCGTCCGCTTTGCAGACTTCATCGACAAGCCCCATCGAAAACATCACCGGAATATCCTTGATCCGGGTCGCAAAACTGCCGGCATCGTAATACGGAAGCGTACGGCGCAAACCTTCCGGACGCTCCTGTCCGATCAGGTGAGCAAACGGCCAGCCTCCGGCGTAAATATCGCATCCGGCGGGAATCCAGAGCGCGGCTCCGCTCACCTTCGGCATCAACGCGGCTCCGGCAAGCCCCTGCCATGCAGCCTGACTGCCGCCGAAAACCCACAGATTCCGTCCGTCCCACTCCGGCATGTCGCTCAAACACTCCAGAGCGCGGACCAGGCGCAGAAAGACATTACGCATGTACGGCTTTTCCGGATCGCCCGACTCGAAGCCCCATATCGGATACCCCATAAACTCTTTGTCCTTCTCCTCATACCAGGACGGTTCATGACCGTTCTCCAGTCCGTGCGCATTGACGTCCAGCGCAAGAAAACCTTTCGCCGCCCAGACAGCAATCCGTCCGTAATCGGAAGACCGGACACCCGCGCCGTGCGGAAGCAGAATCGCCGGATGTCCGCCGCGAACCGGTTTCGCCGGACGCGCCAGCACGCCGCGAAGCGGAACGCCGTCGTCTCCTCCGTTCGCCTGCAGAGCGAAAGTGGAAATCAGATCGGAACTGTTCAGCAGCGTCAGCCGCATCTCCGCCGGAATCCGGTGCAGGGAATCCAGCTGTTTTTTCCAGAATTCATCAAAATCCTCCGGAACCGGAAGGGCGGCTTCAAGGAGCTCCGGCTCCACAAGAGCTCCGATTTTCCCCGTCGCGTCAAGCTCCCCGTTCCGGAACACCTCAAATATTGCCATGTACCAGCCCGGACGTTCCGCGGTGAAGACGACTCCGGCGGAGCGGTCGCCGGCGGAGAATTCTCCCTGATTCAGAATGAATTCCCCGTTGTTTTTCAGTTGCCAGCGTACCGTTGCATCGAAACAGACCCGATTAGCGGCAAAGGCGATCGGAGATGCATAAAAGCCGATCGTCTCCCCGACTTTCGCCGGGCGTTCGCAGTGCGTGCCGCAAAGGATCAAAGAACAGGTTCCCATTTCATTTTCCTTTTTTTAATTTTCCGATTCCGTACCTTACCCCGTTTCCGGCGTTTTTCAAGCGGCGGAGACAAATCAGCAGGGAGAAAGCTGTTCTCCGCCGTCGACCCGAATGCACTGTCCGGAAATATACCGTCCGCCCTCCGAGCAGAGGAAGTGAACGAGCGAGGCAATATCTTCCGGTTTTCCCACGTGTTCCAGCGGGCTCAATCCGGGCAGAGGGACGGCACGGTCTCCGCCATAAACGGCTCGTGTACGCGGGGTGTTGATGTTGCCGGGAATCACACAGTTCACGCGGACGCCGGAATGACGCGTATGGGCGGCAAGACAGCGCGCATACTCGTGTATCGCCGATTTCGCGAGCGGATACGCCGCCAGCGCTCCGCCGGTTTTCCAGCCGCCGCAGCCGGCAATTGAACCGATCAGCACGACGCTTCCGTTTTCGCGCCGCATCATTTCCGGAACGATTTCACGGCAGCAGAAGACCGACGGATAGAGATTCATGTCCATGATCCCCCGAAAATAACCCGATTCGAATTCCAGAATGCTTTTGTCGCGCACGCCTTCCACATTCGTTCCGCCGGCGCAGCAGACCAGAATGTCCGGTTCGCCGAGCTTGCTCCGTACCGTCGCCGCCGCACGCGCAGCCTCCTCTTCCCGCCCAAGATTTCCGCAGACCGGAACGATCCGGACGCCGAAGCGTTCCGCCATCTCTTCCGCGACAGCCTCCAGCGTCTCCCCCTCTCCGTATTGCGCAAGATTCGTGGCATTGCGTCCGTGAATCGCAACATTTGCTCCGCACTCCGCCAGGAACTCCGCGACAATCCGTCCGATTCCGCGCGAAGAACCTGTCACCCATGCATTTTTTCCTTTCAATGAGCTGGAATACATCACATTCTCCTCATTGTTTCCGGACCGCTGTTTTCCCCGCGGAACGCAGGATTGAAATCCAGTGTTCCGCCGTCTCCGCCGATGTCATCGGAGCCGCAAATCCATTTGCAATGCCCAGACGCGCCGCCTTCGACACCCCAAGCGGATGATACGGCTCGACGTCGATTCCGCAAACATTCTGAAGGGAATCCGCAAGAGCCGCGATTCCGCGCAGTTCCGCTTCCGAGTCGTTCAATCCGGGAACCAGCGGACAGCGCAGACGAATTTCCGCTCCCGCCGCATCCAGCAGATTCAGGTTCCGCAGAATCAAAGCATTGTCCTGTCCGGTAAATCTGCGGTGATTCTCCGGAACGACGCTCTTGACGTCAAAGAGAAAGAGATCGACCAGCGGCAGAATTTCACGATACCGCTCTTCCGGAGCAAATCCGCAAGTCTCAAGCGCAGTGTGAACTCCGTCCGCCTTCGCCAGCGTCAGCAGTTCTTTCGTAAAAGCGAACTGCGCCATCGGCTCGCCTCCGGAAACCGTCATGCCGCCTCCGGAATTTTCATAAAACGCCTTGTCTTTCGCGACTTCCGCGAAAACCTCTTCCGCACTCCGGGATTTGCCGCAAAGTTCAAGCGCCTCATAAAAACAGACCTTTGCGCACGCGCCGCAGCCGATGCAATGCGCACGATCGAACTTGTGAACGCCGTCTTTCAGCTCGTGGCATTTCCGCGGACACGCCGCGACGCACGCGCCGCATCCGGCGCACTTGCCGGATGCGAACAGAATCTCGGGTTTCGCATTCCAGGATTCCGGATTGTGGCACCAGAGACAGCGCAGGGGACAGCCCTTCAGGAAAACCGTCGTCCGGATGCCCGGTCCGTCGTGCACGCAGAACTTCTGAATGTCAAATACGGTTCCCTGGATCATCACATTGCCTCCGTTGTACGGTCAATGACGTTGTTCTGCATCTCCTCGCCGAGCGTGATGAACGTTGCGGAGAAACCGGAGACGCGGACCCGCAGACTCTTGTATTCCTCCGGCTTCGCCTTCGCGGCGATCAGATCTTCACGCGAAACATGGTTCAGCTGAATATGAAGTCCGCCCGCTTTGAAAAAGGTTTCGACAAGCAGAACGAGCTTTTCAAAGCTTTCATCGTTGCTGACGGTGCTTTCGTCGACGGTCAGATTCATAATGGTGTTTCCGCACATGATTCCGGTCGTATCCATTTGGGCAACGGAAAGCAGGTGCGAAGTCGCGCCGTCGTTTTCCTTGCCGAACGCCTGACCGCTTCCGAACGTCAGGGGGCTTCCGGCAACACGCCCGTCGGGAGTCGCCCCGGTGAGCGCGCCGAATGCCGCGAAGTGAGTGTTGTAGCCCGTCAGATTTCCGTAAGTGAGCGGTGTTCCGAACATGTCGGTGCGCCCCTCGGCGAACTTGTAAATGCTTTCATGGAAACGGCGTGCAATCGAATCGGAAAACTCGTCGCGGTTGCCGAAGAAACGCCCGTCGCGCAGAATTTCGCGGCGGAGATCTTCCGCATCCTTCCAGTCATTCTTCAACGCATTGAGCAGACGCTCCATTCCGATGCGCTTTTCCTCGAAAACAAACTGGCGGACAATCGCGAGAGAATCGATGACGTTTGTTCCGCCCATCAAGTTGACTCCGCCTCCGCGGGCGAGCGATGCTCCGCCGCGCGTCGCACTCTCCGCCCGTTCAATGCAGCCGTGCAGAAACAGAGAACTGAGCACATTGCAGTCACGGGAACGCAGGCTGTTGAAGCGGTTCGAATATTCCAGCATGAGTTCCAGATCATGGAACAGCTCCTCTTCATAGAGCTTGTAGAATTCGTCAAAAGTTTTGCAGCCGAGAACTTCGATGCGGCGTTTTTCCAGCGTATTGAGCAGAGAGCGGACAATGTTGCAGGTGTTGCCGCCGAGCGAGATTCCTCCCTGGTACGCAGGTTCGTTGCAGCCGACCATGATGTATTCACATGCGGTCTCGAACGGAAGACCGTTGATTTTCATCAGCGAAGCAATACGCGGTTCGTCGTTCACAAAAGCAATGCGTTTGTAACGGTCGCGGCGCTCGCAATCCAGCATTTTGCGCAGGACTTCGCGCGGCGTCTTCTTCGTCCAGCGGAGCGAAACCTGCGGACGTTCCAGCGGCAGTTCCATCATGGACTCCAGAATCAGATCCGAAAGTTCGTTGAAACCGTCTTCGTGCTCCTTTGTGTAACCGCCGATGACGAAGTGCGATTCCGCGCCCTTGTCATCCGCCCATGGCGTGTGGAACGTATGTCCGTGAATGCGGATGAAGAGCTCCTGAATCAGCTCCTTCGCATGTTCGCGCGTGAGCGTGCCGTCCGAGACGCCCCGTTTGTAAAGAGGATAGAGATACTGGTCCGGACGCCCGATGCTGTCGGGCAGGAACGCAAAACAGAAATAGAGACACTGGATCGCCTCCTCGAAGCTCTGCGCGGGATTCATCGGGACACGCGAGCAGTTGCGCGCCATGCGAAGCAGCGTCGCCTTCCGCGACGCATCTTCCGTCTCTTCCGCCTTCTGAATGCAGAAATCGCGCAGCTGAGCGGCGCGGCGGCCGATTCCGCCGATCACCATTTCCAGCGCGGCAAGATACGCGAGGTTGTACGGCTTGCCAAGAAAATTCCGGCGTGCGGCATTGATTTCACGCAAGTAACCGTTCAGTCCGAGACGGATCAGTTTTCCGAAATCGGCGTTCGAATGCTGCCACTCCATCGTGCAGAGATTTTCCTGCGGGTGGTTGTAATAACGACGCAGAGCCTCCTGACACTTCACATGACCCGTCCGGGTGAAAATATCGGCGGGAACGGGACAACCGTTCATACGCATCATGCCGATGAGTTCGTTCTCCTCATACAGCTTGATTCTCTGGGCGCAGATAAAGTCGCAGAGTCGCTTTGCGACGGCAAGGGGTTCCGCGAGTTTATCGTCGAATTCATCAAGTTCAATGCAGACGGGTTCCGGGTTCAGATCCTCTTTTTTCGCCAGTGCGGCAAATCGTTCAATACGGCTGTTCATAAAAAACCTCCTGTTTCAGTTGACTGGAGACAATATAGCCGATCTTTCTCTTTTATGGAATATCCGTTTTTGTTAAAAGCATTTCATTTTATGACGTCGGGAAATCTTTCCGGTAGGCGTTCGGCGAGAGACCGGA
>URNE01000186.1 GCA_900549045.1 uncultured bacterium
AATGCGGTTCGGAGGGCCGTTGCGGAAAACAGAATCAGCGCGACATCCAGAAACGGGATGCGGTAACGCATCGAAACAAACACCAGAGCGTGCGCAAAGAGTCCGCCGGCAAAAACGGTTGCAAAGGGAAGCAGAACGTCAAGCCGTCCGCGGAAGCGGTAAATCCCGACCGCGCCCGCGGCATAAAGGAAAAGTTCCCACAGCGTTATTCCCCAGAACATCAGCGGAGGATGGATGCCGCGAACCGGCCACGGACACACGAACTGCAGAGCTTTCGCGAAAAACAGCTCCAGAAAGTCCCGCGCCCCCATCATCCGGATCTCCTCCATCGCTTTCGCCTTCAGGTACGCATCCTGCGCCGCAGGTTTCGCGGAATACTCGCGCGGCATCGTCTGCGCAACACGGATCGCCGCATTCCAGCCGCGGTTCTGGCGCTCCTGAAACGCTTTGCCGGAACCTGCGCGATAAGCAGCCAGATTGTCGCGGTTGTTCCCGACCAGAAGGTTGTAGCCGCCGAAAAACGGACTCAGCGAAAACTTTCCGAAAAGAGTCTGATTGCGGAGTCCGCAGGGGAGAATCAGCAGGAAAAAGCAGAGACCGTAAACCGCCGCGTTCCGGCAGGTGCGCAAACGGAAAACCGCACGGACGCCCTCCTTCCGCCCGGTCAGATATGCGGAATAAAACAGAATCACCGCCGTTCCGCCCGGCAGCCAGGCGAGTCCGGTCGGACGGGTCAGGGTCATCAGTGCTCCGGCCGCGGCAAGAAGCGGATACTTCCAGCGGTTCTCCTCCGGCTCCAGAAACGCGCGCAGAAAACAGAGAATGCAGAAGATGAACAGAGTCTCACTGCAAAACTGAAGCGAATATTCCTGAATCAGCGGATGAATGTTGTACAGAATCAGAGCAAGCCACGCCGTCACGCGCGATGGCTCAAGACGTTGCGCAACGGCGAACATCATCCGCGACGCAAGTGTCGCCAGAAGCGCCTGAAGCAGCGCGTATGCCGCGGCGGGGACGAGTCCGGCACGCAGGAGAAGTCCGGCGAGAAATGAAAGCAGCGGCGGACGAAACGCCTCCGGCATGGGTTCGCTCCGCGGAGGTTCGTAATAGCGCGGTTTCGCAATAGTCATGGATCCGGTTTTCGCGAACGACTCCGCCATCTCCGCATATTCCGCGCCGTCGTTGTGATAGAAGAACGACGGCTTTGTCTCCGCGATCCGCCACCCGGCGGCGAAGTGGAGCAGAAACAGCAGAATCAGCACGCCGGGCAGAAGAAAACGTTTCATCTTTTACTCCGCGGAATAGAGCATCTCGCCGTCCACAAAGACGTTTTCGACCTCGAAGTCGCCGGAAAGAATCGCGAGGTCCGCGGCGTATCCGGGCTGAATGCGTCCGACTTTTTCAAGCCCAAGCGCCTGCGCCTGGTTCCACGAAGTGGTCTTGATCAGATCTTTCAGCGGATAGCCGGTGACTTCATACGCATTGCGGAGCGCGGCGTTCATCGTCAGCACGCTTCCCGCGAGCGCCTCAGGATGCTCCTTGACGCGCACCGCTCCGTCCTTCAGAATGATCGGCAGACCGGCAAGGCGGTATTCGCCCTCGGGCATTCCGGAAGCCTCGACGGAGTCGGTGATGAGCATGATGTGGTTCACGTCGCGGATCTGGAAAATCAGATTGAGCATATCGGGACAGACATGGAGGGTGTCGCAGATGAGTTCCAGATAAAGATCTTCATGCATAAGCCCCGCCCCGACAAGTCCGATTTCGCGGTGTTTCAGCGGAGTCATCTGGTTGCAGAAGTGCGAAAGATTGCGCAGGCCGTGCTCATACGCCTCCGAAAACTGAGCGTAAGTCGCGGCGCTGTGGACGCAGGATGGGACAACGCCGTGTTCCAGAAGTTCCGCCGCGAAAACGGCTCCGCCGGGCATTTCCACAGCGTATGAGACTTTCTTTACGGGAAAAATTTCATTCAGCCTCAGGACTTCCCGAATATCGGGGTCGCGCAGATACGCGGGGTTCTGGGCGCCAAGACACTTCGGGTTGATAAAGACGCCTTCGAGATGCGCACCCGGCATTTTCGGTCCTTTTCCGCCGTTTTTGACATAATCCGCCGCGGACTTGAGAGCGTTTGCAAGCGTCTCCTCGCTCTGGGTGGAAGTGGTCGGGAGCATGGTCGTCACACCCTCTTTGAGCTTGTTTTCGGCGAATGTGCGGATTGCCTCCGGCGTGCCGTAAGAGAAATCCCGTCCGGCGCATCCGTGGGTATGAACATCAATGAATCCGGGCACGAGCATATCGCCCTGAACGTTGACCACGCGGTCGGTTTCCGGCAGTTTTTCCCCGCAGGTGTAAATCCGGCGGACAACCTTGTCTTCGACGAGGACGGAAGCCCCTTCGAGTTCCACATCGGGGGAGATCAGCAAAGCATCGCGAAACAGCGTTTTCATAATCAAACTCCTCAAGCTTTTGTTTTTCATGAGTATTTTACCACGGGAAACGGCGAAATCAAGCGGGATAAAAAATTTTCACGGTTCTTCGCTTACCCCAGAACATAACCGAAACCGCGGACGGTGCGGATCAGCTTGCGGTCGAAATCCTTGTCGATTTTCTCCCGGAGACGGCAGACGCGCGCTTCGACGATGTTCGTCTGCGTGTCGAAATTGTACTCCCATACATGCTGGAGAATCGTTGTGCGGGAGACGACGCGGCCTTTGTTGCGGACCAGATACTCAAGAAGCTGATACTCCAACGGAGCAAGCTCAATGCGCTGTCCGCCGCGCGTGACCTTGCGCGTCAGGATGTCGATGCGCAAATCCTCGACGATCAACACGCCGGGCTCGACAATCGAATTCGCCCGGCGCAGGAGAGCCTGGACCCGCGCGATTAATTCAGAGAGCGAGAAGGGCTTGGCAAGATAATCGTCGCCCCCCTTCTCCAGCCCCTTGATTTTGCTCTCCACCGAATCCTTCGCACTCAAAACGATGATCGGGAGATTCTGTTTCGCTGCACGGATTCCGTCAATCACCGAAAAGCCGTCCAGTTTCGGAAGCATGATGTCTATGACCGCGGCGTCAAACTGTTCATTCTTCGCCGCCTCAAGCCCGGAAAGGCCGTCCGCACAACGGGAAGTCCGGAATCCGGCCTGTTCAAAGCCCTTTGATACAATTTCCGCCGTCTGGTCGTCATCTTCAATAATCAGAATCCGCATGAAAAATCTCCTTATGAAAGACGGAATTTCAGCAGAGCCGCCGTTCCGGATGGAATCGAAACAGGCTCAGCTCCGCTCAGAGGCTGAACTTCCGTGCGCGAAGCGGCGTCAAGTGCGTCGAAAGCCTCGCGGTTCAGAAAATCCGGTCTGCCCAGGTCAAGCCACGTCTCGTATGCGCTGCCGTGTCCGGGCAGAATCCGTTCAATCGAACCCGTCGAGGACGCCAGTTCCGGAATTGTGAACTCCAGCGGAACACCTTCCGTTTCCGGCTGACGGTAATTCCAGACCAGCAGACGCAGTTCGTTTCCTTCCTGCGAAGCGAGCACGCCGTGTTCCTCACGCGGCTCTCCGCTGAAACAGGCGGAAATCTCTTCCGAACCCGTTTCACGGAGGAAGCGGAACGCATGGTACGACGATTTCGGGAAGCCGTTGACGTTGATCATGCCGTAACCGCCGTGGAACGGAGTGTAATGGAAGCCGCCTTCCTCATAAATATCGGTTGCGTTCCAGTACATGCTTCCGCAGCAGATTCCGCGCAGTTCCGACATGGTTTTGCAGATGAACGGGGCGTTGTTGCACTCGTCGTGATTGAACGCGTACGGTCCGGCCGAAGAGTTCCATTCGCCGATGAAAAGCGGAAAGTCCGGTCCCCATGCGGCGTCAATCACCGCCCGCGCGGAGGAATAGAGCGCCCGGAGAACGCCGGCTTCCTGGAGCGCGACAACGCCATCGGCGGCATCGAGGAACGCCAGGTCGCTCGGATAAGCGTGTGTGGAAATGAAGTCGCAGCGGATTCCTTCCGACGGGTCCTCCGCGGAGGGTTTGGAGGCGTGCGCGACAAATTCGGGAATCCATTTTGTCTTGGAAGTTGCAGGACCGCCGACGCGGCAGGCGGGACAAACCGATTTGACAGCGGCGCGCGCAAGGTCATAGAGCTTGAAATATTCTTTCATCGAGCCGGACCAGAACGGGATGTCCGGTTCGTTCCAGACCTCGAAATACCAGGTTTTTATCTCCTCTTCGCCGAAATGTTCCAGCAGAGCGCGGGTAAACGCGGCAATGAGTTCTTTCCACGTTTTCCAGCTCCTCGGAGGAGAGTTGCGGAAACCGTAGAAACAGATTTTCGAATCGGCGGACTGAAGCGCGGAGGGCATGGAGGAAAGTTCGACAAACGGCTTCATGCCGGCCTTCAGAATCGTTTCGTAGACTTTGATTACACGCTCAAAATGAAAGGTTCCGTCCGCGCGCATCACATCCATGTCGTCGTTGAGAACGCCATGAAAGCGCACGTATTGGAAACCTAGCGTGTCATGCTCGTGTTTCAGCTGTGCGGGCAGATCGCGGCGCAGCCAGAGCGTTGCGTGGCAGGTGTTCACTCCGAACTCCCAGAGGCGGGAGGATTCCGTTTTCCTGTTCCAGTCGAGAATCAGCTGTTTCATTTCAAAACTCCTTTTCCGGATAATATATTGTGCAGTTCAGGCTTTTGCAAATTTTTCTGCGGAGTCCTTAAAGGATCCGCAGAAAACGGGGCAGCGCTTCCGCTTCCGGAAGCGGATCGGCGGGAAAAGGCAGACAGCAGGACGAAAGATAGGGGTTTATCCAGCCCCGGCATTCCAGATCCCGCAGAAGCGCGGTGTCATGGTACACGCCTCCCGCAGTCGTGACGAGGCGGCAGACGATCCGGTTTTTCCCGAGGCGCAGAAATTCGGAAAGGCTGATTTCAAACGGCGTCCATGCCGTTTTCCCCGCTTCCCGTCCATTGATGCGGATGCTCCACATGCCGGAGATTTCTTCCGGAAGGGAGAACGTTAAACTTTCGGGAAGAGTTTTCAGCGTTATCGTATTGGCATATTCGAAAACGCCGCCGTTTTCCGTTTTCTCTTTTTGAACCGGGACTGTCCGGAAACCGTGATCGGTAAAAATATGGCTGCGGATCTTTTTCCTCCGCCATGGTCCATCAAAGAAAATTTTTCCTTTTTCTTCCGGAACCTCGGAGCAAAGGCAGGTTCTGGGACGCAGAACGATGCTGCGCAGGCCCGAAAGAATTTCCGGTTTGTCCGGATGGAGGGAATGAGCGGCGTCCGTCAGCGGATCGTACCATTCATACGCTTCAGTGAATGAATTGCGGCATGTGAATTCCGCCGCATCCGCGGAGGAATTGAAAAGGAAGAAGAAGGGAGCGTCATCCGTTTGGAGTTTCAACACCCGTATTGAGAAGTGGTTTCCTGTCAGATTCAAGTCCGGATCGGCAATGTCCCGGATTTGCGCGGCTTCGCGACCCGAAAACACCGGAAATGATTCTTGTTTCAGGCGGCGTATCTT
>URNE01000187.1 GCA_900549045.1 uncultured bacterium
ATATTTTCCATAATCCAGCCACACATTTAATTCTTTTCAAACCAGCAAAACACATTGTCTGCATCTATTTTCCGAGACAAGGCTATAAACAGCACCTCCCCTTCACTGCGCGCGGCGGTACTCCGCGGGGGGATAATGCTGCAACTGACGGAATACCCGCGAAAAATAATAACGGTCCGGGAAACCGGTCAGCTCGGCGATCTCGTCAATCGTTTTATCCGAATAGCGCAGATAACGGCACGCGGCCTCCACACGGATCCGGCGGCTGTACTGCTGCGGACTCTCACCCGTCTCCTTGCGGAAGTGGCGCAGAAGCGTGCGCAATTCCGTGCCGCAGCGCGCGGCAAGCTCCGAATTCGAAAGCGGATGCGTCATGTTCTCCCGGATCAGACCCGAAACGCGTTCCGCAAGCGGACTCAGCGACTCACGGAAGAGCATCCGGCCGCGCGGAAGACTCAGCAGAGCATGGTAGAGCACCGCCGCGGCAATCACTTCACAACGGAAACGGTACGCTTCACCCGTCTCTTTCAGTTCGAACCACTCCCGCAGAAGCGCGCGGCATTCCGCCGTCAGCGGAGTCTCATGAATCCCGGGTTCGGAAAAAACGACATGTTCCGGCGGGACAAAATGAATGTAAAACTGTCCGAACGGCTTCCGTGCGAACGTGGAAAAACGGAAAAGTCCGGGGATGATGTAAATCCGGTCGGTCCGCATCTCAATCACCCGTTCCCCGACTTGCAGACAGCCGCCCTCGGACAGATTCCAGTAACAGCGCCAGAACGGAGTGAAAAGATTCGTCTGACGCCACGGATAAATCCCCGTTTCATACCGTGTCAGATAAATTTCCGGAAGCATATCTTCGTGTTTCATACATCCTCCATTCTGTCGCGAAAAGATACATCTTTCGTTATAATATCCATTTCTTTTCCCCGTTTGTCAAGTATATTAGCTGATAAAAACAAGAAAAAACAGGAGAACGCAAATGGCTTTTTCAGACAGCAGAGAATGGAACGCATACTGGATCTCCAGCGGAGAGAACATGGTTGACTGGCGGGCAAAAACTCTCCCCGCCCCCTGGTTCCGGAAAGAGTTCCACGCGGAAGAAGGGAAATCATACGAGGTGTTCGTCTGCGGACTTGGTTATCATGAGCTCTGGATCAACGGCCGCCGCGTCGGAGACGCCGAACTTGCGCCCGCGCCGACGAATTACGACCGTCATGCCGGATACCTCCGATACGACATCTCCGCATATCTCAAACCGGGACTCAACACCGTCGGCGCCGTTCTCGGAAACGGGCTCTACAACTGTCACACGACGGAGACCTGGCACTTCGACAAGGCGACATGGCGCGACTATCCGAAGCTTCTTCTCGAAATTGTCGCAGACAGACAAACCGTTCTCTCCAGCGACGACACCTGGAAGGTTTCAACGGACGGTCCCATCACCTTCGACGGCCTGCGCAACGGAGAGTACTACGACGCCCGCCTTGAACTTCCCGGATGGTCGGAAAACGGATTCGACGATTCCGCATGGAACCGCGCCGTCATCACTGCCGGACCCGGCGGACTGCTTTTCGAACAGACCGCTCCGCCCTGCCGCGTCCGCGAACTTTTTCCCATGAAAGAGATCGGGCCCGGGCTCCTGGACGCCGGAGTCAACATCGCCGGACGCGCGGAACTCACCGTCCGCGGCGTCCGCGGAAGCGAAATCCGAATCCAGTACGGCGATGTTCTCAACCCGGACGGCTCGCTGCATCTCGACGACATTGCGCGTTTCGTCAAGAGCGGCGAGTTTCAGACCGAACGTTACATTCTCAAAGGCGGCGGCACGGAGACCTGGCATTCGCGCTTCACCTACCACGGTTTCCGCTACGCCGCAATCGAAATCTCCGGCGACGCGGAAATCCTCTCCATGACCGCGCAGGTCATCGGAAGCGACTTGGCGGAAACCGGCGGATTCTCCTGTTCGCATCCGGACCTGAATGAACTCGGACGCTGCACGCGCCGCTCCATCCTGAACAACTTTGTCGGCATCCCGACCGACTGTCCGCACCGCGAGAAAAACGGCTGGATCAACGACCATCAGCTTGCCTCCGATTCCGTTCTTTTCCAGTTTGACGCAAGCGAACTCTACCGGGAATTTCTTGGAACGCTCCGCGACTGCCAGCGTCCAAACGGTCAGCTGCCGGGCATGGCGCCGACTTCCGGCTGGGGCTACAATTGGGGCAGCGGTCCGCTCTTCGACAACTTCCTGCTCGGGGTCCCGCGCAACGTCTACCTCTATCGAGGCGACAGCTCGCTTCTCCGCGAAAACTACGACGCCTTCAAGCGCAATCTCCAGTTTACAGAATCGCTTGCAAAAGACGGAACAGTCCGTTTCGGGCTTGGCGACTGGTGCCATTACGACAACGCCCGCGCAGTGGCGCCCGAATTCGTCATGACCGCGTGGCATTACCGGAATCTGAAAATCTTCGCGGAAACAGCCTCGCTGTTCGGCTTTTCCGACGATGCCGCACGGACGCTCGACCGCGCCGCGAAAATCGCGGATTCGTTCCGCAGAAACTTTTTCAACGGCGGCGGCTCATGGGCGAACGACGAGAAAACCGCGCTTGCCCTGCCCGTCGCGTTCGGACTTTGCGACGACGCGGAAGCGCGCCTTTCCGCCGCTCTTCTCGACCGCAAAATGCGGGAGGACGGCTGTATTGCGGACTTCGGAATCGCCGGAGCGAAATTCGTCCCGCGCGTTCTGGCGGATTACGGGTACGAAAACACCGCGTTCCGGATTTTCACACAGGAAAAGTTCCCCGGCTGGTGCAAATGGATCCGCGACGGAGAAACCACGCTTCTGGAAGATTTTGCCGGACGCTGTTCGCACAGTCATGTCATGTACGGCGACCTTGCCGCGTGGATGATGCAGTATCCCGGCGGGATCGAGCCGTCGTTTACGCGTCCGGGCTTCCGCGAAGTTGTCCTGAAACCGAAATTTATCGACGCTCTTCATTCGATGAACGCGCATTACGATTCCGTCTGCGGCAGGATTTCCGTTTTCTGGAACCGCACCTCATCCGGCATGGAGCTGACCGCCGCTCTCCCCCCGAACGTCCCCGGCGTCCTTCACCTCCCGGACGGCTCCTCGCACGCTTTCAGCGGAACGCGGCATTTCCAATGGAAATAACAGCATGCGCTCCTCTTGCGGGAAGCAACGGCAAATTCGCGTTCGCAAACTGCCTCCCCCGTCACGAAGGAACATTGCAGCAGAACAATTTCTGTCATTCCCCTTGAAAACAGGAATTCCGACAGTATTTTAAATAAAACATTTCAAATTCAGGAGATTCCCATGACCGCTCAAGCGCATGAAAAAAAACTCAAAGTTCTTATGATCGGAAACAGCTTCACGCAGAGCGTTCCGTATTTCTTCCCAAGCATCGTCGAGGCATCCGGAAGCGATTCGCTCGTGCTCGAGATGGCGGCAATCGGAGGATACACTCTCGCGACTCACTGCGACGATTATTATAAATCCGAACAGAATCCCGAACACAGGCCCTACTGGACCGGATTCAAACAGGCAAGCCTGCATGAACTTCTTTCCGAACACAAGTGGGATATCGTCACCGTTCAGCAGGCAAGCGATCAGAGCTGCAATCACCCTGTCGCTTCCTGGCGCGCGGATGAACTCATCAGCCTCATCCGCCATCATCAGCCGGAAGCGGAAATCATGACGCAGCTCATCTGGGCTTTCCGCGCCGACGATGCGGCAATTCGAATCCCCGGCGGCTACTGGGAGTTCGATCAGCACGAAATGCACGAGCGCCTCCTCAAGAGTTACGGCGAACTCGCGGAAACTCATCACCTCCGCGTCATTCCCGTCGGGCTCGCGGTCGAGATCGCCCGCGAAAAATCTCCGCTGAAATTCAAAAACTATGACCCGGCGATTCTTGATGCGCTCAATCCGCCCGACGTTCCCCCGCAGGCAGGCGATCCGGTCGGCGACATCCGCTGGAGAAAAGATGAAAAGACAGGCGAACTATTCCTCTATCGCGACACCAGCCACATGAATGTCCGCGGCAAGTATCTGCAGGCGTGCGTCTGGTACATCCTCCTCTATGGGCGGACCGCCGAAGAGATCAAATACATTCCGAAAGAGCTTTCCGACTCCGAGGCGAAACTTCTCGCCCGGTGTGCGGAACAGGCGGTCCGCGAGTACAAACAGGTCAAATAATCCCGAATCCACAAACGAAAACGGCGCAATTCCATGAATCCGGAGTTGCGCCGTTTTTCATTTTCAAAACAATTATTTTTCTTCCGCCGGATTCTTTTTCGGGAACACCCAGCCTTCCAGGAAGACGAGCAGAGAGAAGAGAACCAGCGATGCGGGGATCAGGAAGAACGAGTTTTTCAAGCCGAAACGGTCGCCGCACACGCCCATGATCCAGGTGAAAAATCCGCAGCCGGGAATCCCCATCGCCGAAAAATAGATGTACAGCATTGTTGAATCCAGCTGCGGAAGCTGATGCACTCCATACACCTGGAGCGTCGGCCAGTACGGCGCAATTCCGATTCCGGCGAGAAAGAGGAGAAAGAACAGAAGCGCGAAAAGCAGGATTCTCGATCCGAACATGTCCGGCGTCAGAACGGTCAGCAGAAGCGTAACCGGAATCGTGCAGAGCCCGGCGGCAAGCAGGATGATTTTCAGATTTCCCGGACGCGCAATGAGCCCGAAGCAGGTGCGTCCCGCAAACATGCCGAGCGCAATTGCCGCCGTGCCGAGCCCCGCCATCCACGCGCTCGCGTTGAAGCTGAGCTGAATGTATGCGGCGGTCCAGAAAGTCAGACAGAACTCCGAACCGGCGCCAAGAAACATTCCGGTGCAGTAGACCCAGAATCGCGGCGTTCTGGCGATTGCGGCAGAATATTCCCAGATTGCGGAGATGCTCACACCACCCGATGTTTCCGGATACTTTTTGTCCGGCCTTTCCTTCCAGAGAAACAGAATCGACGTCAGCAGGGCGAGTCCCCCGGCAGACGCGAGGATGATGCGCCAGTTCACGCCGAGCGTCTGCAGTCCGCCCGCACCGAGAACGCAGATTCCGATTCCGATCGACCAGAACGCATGAGCAATATTCACGTACTTTTCCGGAGCGTCCTTGTGAAGGTCCTGCACAAACGGCGTGGCGACGCCTTCGCAGATCCCCTCGCCGATTCCGGCGATCAGCAGACACGGGAAGAGCATCCAGTAGGCTGGAGCGAATGCGCAAAGCAGGATTCCGCCCCCCGTCAGAAGCATGCAGGTTCCCATCGAAACGCGTTTGCCGATCTGCCCCGCGACCGCTCCGCAGAGAAGCAGGGCGATCACGATCGCCACACTGCGCATCAGGTGCAGTCCCCCGCCCGCGGCCATGCCGCCTTTGTCGAGCGGGAAATTCAGGTCGGCTCCCATTGCGACAATCACAATCGGGATGGAGAGCGAACACAGCGCGTATGCCGCGAACGCCGCGTACGAGGCGACATCATAGCGTCC
>URNE01000188.1 GCA_900549045.1 uncultured bacterium
CCCGACGGATAATTCCAAAGAGGATTACTGGGGCTGGCAGTTCGCAAACAGCAAGTATGCAACCGTGAAAATCTTTCTCTGCGCGGGTAGAAAAGGTGAAACAGGAGTCTATAAGGAAAGATTGCTGACCATGCCGTTTTCGAGCGAAGAAGCCTATCGCGATGCATGGCGCGATACGGATTACGGTGTTCCCTACCGCATGATGCCGGGGAAATGGGGAACCCCGAGTAAAAAAGCGCGCGTGACGAGACCTTCTGAAAAACTGCTTGTTGCCGACAGCGCACATGTTGCATCCGGAGTCATCACGCGCGGCGAATATTCGTTCTGCCCGCCGTATGATTTCGATACTTCGTGGAATGGGATTCTGTGGGTTGCGCACAAAAACAACACGCAGGTGAACATTACGTTTGCGGACGGCCATGTCGGCAGCATTGTCAGCCGCGTGCCGGGTGTCGTCGGTTCGGAATTCATTTACAAAAATATTCTGAAAGACACGGCAGTACACTGGTAATTCAGAGGAATAAGGAGACTCAGTCATGAAACATATCTTTGCCGCTGTATTGTCCATGCTCTGCGCGTTTGTTTCAGCTGCGCCGCAGCTGCCGGTGTCGCTGAAAACCGAACCGGACGGGACGTTTACATTCAACGGAATTGCGTTTGAAATCACGGTTTCGAATGCCAGATGGCAGCCGTTTGCGAATAAGGACTGGCAGGAGAGAGACGGGAAATCCGGCAAAGCGGGCGTGGATCTCCGCGGATTTGTTCTGCCGGAAGCCGGAAGCGGTCGCGGCGAAATTACCGAAACTGTAACTCCGCTTGAAAACGGTTCGATTGCGTTCCGTTCGACTCTGAACATGCAGGAGCCCTGTCAGCTGAACCGTGTTTCGGGGAGCTTTACCCTGCCGGTTGGAAAATGTGCGGTCTCCGTGGATGGAAAAGAGATTGCGATTCCGGAAAAGCAGAACGGAAGCCCCCGTCTTTATCTCGGACATCCGAAAACCGTGCGTCTGCGCGGGATCGGCGCGGAGGAGCTGGTCGTCAAGCCGCAGACGTGCGACTATGTGATGATTCAGGACAACCGAAAGTATGGAAGCAACAGCATTGCCGTGTTCTTTGTCTTCCGCACCGGAAAAACGGGATTTTCAAAGTCGGAGCTCATTCTGAATCTTTCTGTCGAGCCGGTCGCTTCTCATCCGGTTGCATTGGAGCCGTTTATCAACCGCGCGTTCTCCGGACGCGCGGGCGGCACGCTTCCGGTGTGGACGCTTCAGGGGGAAGATGCTTCGCTTTCGATGTTCCGGGAGACGGAGGTGAATCCGCTCGGAATCTGTTTTGCGGTTTCTCCGCGCGGAGCGGCGGCGGTCGGCGGGAAAGAACGCGGCGGAGTTCCCGCCTCAATGACCATTCCGGTTTCAATGAAACGTCCGGTCCGCGCACTGAATCTTTTTCATACATCCGCGTGGACCCCGCCGGATGAATTCGGGGAAGTCCGGATTCAGTTTTCCGACGGTTCCGGAAAGACTTTTCCGGTAAGCGGGCTCCGGGACTGCGGAAACTGGGTGGGGCCGCGCCCGCTGCCCAATGCGGCAATCGCATGGACGGGAATGCGGTCGGACAGTATGCTTGGTGTGTATTGTTCGACTTTTCCTTTTCCAGCGGGAAAAAATCCGGTTTCCGTGACTTTCCATACAAACAGCAGCCAGGTGATCTGGCTGATTCTCGGCATGACTTTTACTGAAGGGGAAATTTTCTTTCCCGCTCAGGAAAGCTCGGTTAAGATTGTCGCGGGAAAGGAGTGGTTCCCGCTGGAGTTCCGCAATTCGACGCGTCCGGGCAGCCCGCTGGATTTTTCGGGACTGCTGGACGCTCCGGCGGGAAAATACGGTGCGGCGGTTCCCGCGCCGGATGGAACGCTCCGTTTCCGGAATGCTCCGGAGAAGCGGCTGCGTCTTTTCGGAACCAATTTCTGCAATACGATGAATTTCCCCGCGCATGAAGTTGCAGATTCTGTTGTCCGCCAGATTGCGCGCAACGGTTACAATGCAGTGCGCTTTCATCACCATGACGACGGGCTTGTCGATCCCGCTTCCGCAGATTCTGTGACGCTGAACAAAGAAAATCTCGACCGTCTGGACTATCTGTTCGCCGCATTCAAAAAACAGGGGATTTATGTTGTCACCGACCTCTACGCCAGCCGCCGTTTCCGGAGTGGCGACAACCTGCCGTACTGGAATGCCAAGGGCGCGTTTCAGAGCGACCCGCGCGCAAGAGAGAACTGGAAAGCGTTCGTCCGGGCATGGCTGACGCACCGCAACCCGTATACCGGACTTACCTGGGCGGAGGATCCCGCTCTGGTGATGGTAAATCTGATCAACGAGGATGACCCGCTTTGGGACTGGAATACGGAACCGGCGGTGCGCGGCCGCCACATTCAGCTCTTTGCGAAATGGAAAAAGAAAAACGGCTGCTCTTCTGCAAAAGCGGACACGGGCGACAGGGATTTCATCCGTTTCCTTTTTGAGCTGAAGCGCGGAGAACTCGCGGAACTGACGGCGTTTGTCAAAGAAGAACTGAAACTTCAGGCGAATGTGACAAGCATCAACTGGCATCAGAAAAAAATCTTTACGCTTCTGCGCGAAAAATTCGATGTGACAGACGACCACTATTATCACGACCACCGCGTGGATGTCCGCATCAAGGGACGCACGGTCAACGGGCATCATCAGCTGGCCGGGATTGCAACGGGGCTGGATCTGCCCGCGGTTCTGACGACAAGTCGCATTCCGGGCAAGCCGTTTTTTGTGACGGAATACAATCATTGCCGCCCGAACCGTTTCCGTGCGGAGACCGGGCCGGTGATGGGCGCGTATCCGGCATTGCAGGACTGGACGGGAATTTTCCGTTTCTGCTACTCGCACAATGTTCTCCTCTACATGAAGAACCGCAATGCATTCAGCTGCTTTGAATCGGTCGCAGATCCCGTCATGCAGCTTTCGGACCGGATTACGGCGGCAATGTTTTTGCGGGGCGACGTCCGCCCGGCGGAAGAGGGATACTCCTTTGCCGTTTCGGAAAACATTCTCACCACAGGGGAGCCGCTTGAGTTTCCCGAACCGTTCACGAAACTCGGACTTCTGGTCCGCACGGGTTCGCACCGGAAGGGAATGAGTCTGCCGGAAGGAATGCGGGAGTTCAGCGAAGCGAATCTTTCCGGAGCGGTTTCTGCACTCTGGCGGGAAAGTCTCGCCGGCAGACGCGCGGTCAGTTCCACAGGGGAAATCACCGCAGATTTCGCCGGCAGACAGATGACGGTGTGCACTCCCCGCTCGGAGTCGTTCACGGGAACAGGCGATGCTGTGACGGGCGGAATCCTTTCGGTGCGTAGAATGGATACTTTCGGAACCGTCGCCGCGCTGTCGCTGGACGGAGACGGGCTGCGCGAAAGCCGCAAAATCCTTCTGCTGCATCTCACGGATACGGCGAACTCGGGCGATACCTTTTTTGATCCGGACTGCCGCATCGTGGATGATTACGGAAGCCTTCCGCTCCTGGTCCGCCGCGGCAGCGCGGAAGTGGAGCTCGCGCTGGATGGTCCAGTCAAAGTCACCGCACTTTCCGCGGATGGGGATGAGCTGGGAGCGGTCCGGGTTGAAAACAACCGTTTCCGTGTTGCGACGGATCTTTTCAAAGGCGGCGTAATGGCGTACTGCATCACCCGCTGATTTCATTTGAGGTATTGTCATGGAACATATTTATTTTGTCAATGCGCATCCCGATGATCTCAGCGCCGTCATGGGGACGGCGCTGAAGCTGAGCCGGAAGAAAAACTGCCGCCTACATGTCGTCGATCTGACGCATGGAGAGCGCGGTCTTGTCGGGAAAATCGCGCCGGAGGAGTGCGCGAAAATGCGCAGCGCCGAAGAAAGCGAAGTCTGCCGGAAGCTCGGCGCGGACATCGTCTGGCTGCGGTGCGCTACTGCCGCGCCATCAACGACTACCTCAAGGCGCAGGGGTACAATGACATTGCCGTGATGATAGCCTTCTCCGGCGCAATCAAGGACCCCGCCGACCCGCAGGGACCCGAGTATACCGAAAGCGGCATGAACCGCGACTCGAAGGGCAACCGCGTCTCCGAGAGCCAGACCAAGGCGGTGTTCCATGAAGAGGGCAACATCCTCGTGGTCGCCGAGAAATACCAGACCGGCTTTGATGAGCCGCTGCTCCATACCATGGTGGTTGACAAGAAACTGCGTGACGTCAAGGCCGTGCAGACGCTGAGCCGCCTCAACCGCACCTATCCGGGCAAGGAGGACACCTTCATCCTCGACTTCGTGAACACCGACGAGGAAATCAAGGAGGCCTTCCAGCCGTACTACCAGGAGACCGGGCTGGAGGAAGAACTCGACGTCAACCGCATCTACTCCAAGCGCGAGGAACTCCACGACTTCCATGTCTACAGCCATGCCGACATCAAGGCGGTCTGCAGCATCTATGCGGAGAAACGCGGCACGGAGAAGACCCGGCAGGGACGCATCTCCAGCGCCCTCAAACCCGTGGTGAACGCCTACAACGCTCTTCCGGAGAAAGAGCGTTCGCTTTTCCGGCGCACGATCCGCGCCTTCGTCAAGTGGGAGCGTTTCATCGACCAAGTGACCCGGATGTTCGACAGAGAGTTGCGCGAAGAGGCGATCTTCTGCGACTATCTTTCCCGGTTACTTCCTGATGACCCGACTGAGCGCATTGACCTCGATAAAAGCCTCGCGCTGGAATTTTACAAGCTGGAGTAGACCTTCCAGGGAGCTATCGGACTTGAAGCGAAGGCATCCGACCTGCCTGCCCCGGAAATCAGGCCGTCCGCGCCGGAGATGGATGAAAAGCGGAGTCTGCTCGACGAGGTGGTAGCGGCGATCAATGAGCGCTATCAGGGCGAGTTCACCGAGGGTGATCGCGTCATCATCGGCGACCTCCTCGACCGTCTGCTGAAGGACACCAAACTGTGCAAAATAGCCCGTTCCTCCGACCCGCAGATTTTCAAGGACAGCCAGTTCCCGAGGTTCTTCGAGGAGACCGCGCAGGAGGCCTACATGGAAAGCACCGAGCGTTTCACCAAGATGTTCGAGGACAAGGCCAAGTACATGGCAATCATGAACGCCGTGGGTGCAGCCATCTACCACGAGTGCCGGAACAATACAAAGGTAAAGTGATTTTATTAACAGCCAATAGGAGAAAAAAATCGGTTCATCGACGATCTTTGCCATAGATTGAGGGCAAAAACAAAGCAGCCCGCCAAAATCGTGAACTTGGCGGGCTGGCAAAATCAAACTGGTGGAGTATAGGAGACTTGAACTCCTGACCCCCACACTGCCAGTGTGGTGCTCTAGCCAACTGAGCTAATACCCCGTTTCGATGAAAGTAATATATACCCGTTCTGAAAAATGTCAAGCGGAAAAATGAAATTATCTGACGTTTTTCTCTTGGATTTCCGGTTTCCGATGCTATAGTATTACCAAAACCGAG
>URNE01000189.1 GCA_900549045.1 uncultured bacterium
GAAAAACACAATAGCTGAAGATGTTGATTGCATATCTCTTTCTGGGATGTTGCCGTTTTTTCCAGCCAAAATAAAAAGCCGGAAAACCGCATCGGACAATTTTCCGGCTTTCTGGAGCACTGCTGAAATCAAACGGCTACCCGGTCACCTCCACACGACTCCGATCTCCTCCGGAAGCTGGTCCCGCACGAAACAGCGGTCAAAGACTTCCGGGATCCCGTCGATCAGGTACTGTCCGTCACTTTCGCGTCTTGAGACACACTCCTTCAGTTCGACCGGCTGAAGTTTCTCCGAAAGCATTTCGATGCAGTTCGTATGCTCCCGCGCAATCGCCAAAGAGCAGAGGAAGCGCTCTTCTCCGGAAATTTTGCGGACGACGTCCATGAACATGTCGTCGTTTGCCGGCTGAACGATACCGGATGCAATCACGGCGCCGTCTTCGGAACAGATGTTCCATCCGCGGTCCACATTCCAGAAAACCGATCCGCGCTCGCACCGGATGCGGATGACCGGATTGAGATTGACCGGAACCGCATGAGAGAGCAGCATCGTCAGCCGGCTTCCCGTGCTGACCGTAAAGCGGACCGCGCAGGTATCGAAAGTCTCGATTTCCTTCCGCGCGCGCCAGAGCGTTCCTTCCGCCTCAACGGCATGAGCGGATTCGCCGAATCGTTCCCCCGCCAGGAAAAGTTCCAGATTCAGATAATGGGCGAACGCATTGTTGATCGGAGAATCCCAGACCGGGCTTCCGTCGGCCGCCGCACGTCTGCCCGCCCAGTTGTTGCGCCGGTAATACTGATCCGCACGCGGCCAGAGCCCCTTGCAGACAATGCTCTCAACCCGTCCGACGCGTCCGGTCAGAAGATACTGTTTCAAAAACTGAATCTCCCGTCCGTAGATATGCTGAAACCCGACGGCGACGAATTTTCCGGACTTTTTTTCCGCTTCCATCATGCGCCGGATTGCGGCGACGGACCCTGCGGCCGGCTTTTCCACCAGCACATTCGCGCCGTTTTCCAACGCCTGAACGGTCAGAGGTTCATGGAACGCAATTCCGGTCGGAATGCAGACCAGATCCAGCTTCCCGCGCAATTCCGCGAACATCGCGTCGGCGGACGAGTAAATCCGCGCACCGCATTCCCGGAGCTGTCCGATCTGCGCCGCCGCCTCTTCCGGATTGATGACGACTGCCGCGGAGAACTCCGCAACGCCCAGCCGCACAAGCCGGATGATCCGTTCAAAATGATTGTATCCGTAGCCGGACACCCCGATCAGCCCGATTCTGACTTTTCCCATATCCCGTATATCCTTGTCAATGTTTGAGTTCATTCCGCCGTTTTCTTCCGCAATTTCAGCGAGAGGACTGCCGGAGGCGCCGGAAAACCTCGAACGGCTGATACCATTCGCGATCCCAAAGGGAGTGCGAAACGATGCGGAACGATTTCATAAGCCCTCTTATTTCCCGCGGAACGCCCGCGGATTGAGCGTAATTGCAATCATGCCGATATTGATCTCCTCGCGCGGCGAAATCCGGATTGTGTGTCTGCCTTTTTTGAGAAACACCGGCCACTGCGCGCGTTTCGGGAACTTGGCGTCAAAGAACTGAATCCACTGTGTTTTGTTGAATTCCGTTTTTTCGAACTGATGCGCAAGCGCGCCCGCAATCATCGGGGCGCCGTCAATGCCGAAAAACAGCGAATCGTGATGCGAAACCGGCTTCGTGTCGAACATCACACGGGCGAAAAGACAGTAATTGCCGTCGGCGGGAACCTCGAATGTCATTTCAATCAGTTCCGCAGAGCCGGCTTCCGCCGGAGCGCCCCACGGTGGAAACTGCAGAAGACCGTCTTTCTGCAGCGGCTTGCCGTCGTCAAGAAGGTCGAAGTTCCCTCCGTTCGCGGATTTCGACATATCAAGATAAACCGTGTCGTTCCGTTTCGGCAGAAGCGGCGTTCCGCCCTGGACAACGCAGGACATGTCATCCTCCGCAAAGGCGGAGGGAACCAGCGGGAAGGCCAGAACGGCCGCGGCAAGAAGTGCGAGTTTTCTGTTCATTTTCAATCCCTTTCAGTTTTTGTATTCAAAAGCATAGTGTTTGTCCGTGATGGCGATCAGCCCAATCCGCGTCTCTTCGCGCGGAGCGATGTGAAGAACATGACGTCCCGCTTTCAGGAAGAACGCCCCGCGGCTCTCCTGATGTCCGACCGCTTCCGAAACCATGAACCAGCGCGCCTCTCCGCTCCTCGCCGGAGAAAAATCTCCGCGGCGCATCGGCTGTTCGTCAAACGAATAGAAGAATGAATCGTGCAGCCCGACCGGTTCCGGCGGAGCACAGCGGACAAAGACGCCGTAAAACCCGTCCTTCGGGACCTCGAATTCAAAGGAGAGACGCTCCGGGGAGCCGGGCTTTGCCGGTTCTCCGCGGCGCGGCAGCTGAACCATGCCGTCCTCCTCCGGACCAAGCGAAGGATCAAGACGGGGAAAAACCCGTTTCGCATCGGCTTTTTCCGGATTGAAATAGACTGCGAAATCTTTTCCTCCGTGCGGCTTCAGCGGCATCATCCAGCCCGTTTTGGCGTAAACGGATACCGGACAGCTCAGTCCGTCGGCGAAACGCACCAGGAACGCGCCGCGCATGAGCGGCTGTTTCGCAAAACGCGCCGGATCAAGCTTCACCCTGAACGAAACCCCTTCCCCGGGGTTGATTTTTCCGGAAGCGGGCAGAACTTCAAACCAGTCGAAATCCCGATTCTGCGCGATCCGGAATTCCACGGGAACGTTTCCTGTATTTTGCGCTGCAAGAGACATCTCCGTTTTCCCCGCAGCAAACATCATCTTTCCTTGATTCAAAACGACCGGGACCGGGCGCAGGGGAAGCGCAGGCGCGCCGTCGCCGCCGAACGCTCCGGCGTCCGGATTCTCATCTCCGGCAACCGGGACGCCGCGTTTGCGTGCGGGGGAATCCGGACTCAGGCGGTAATCGCCCGCGGAGGGGTTGCGGAACTGCGGATCGGCGTCGTTCAGCAGATTTCCCGCCATGACTGCAGAGGGAAGCTCCGCATGTTCCACAAGATTGGCGCGTCCGTCGAAAATATTGTTATACAGGAAAAGTTTGTGATGTTTCAGCACATCGGTTCCGCGTCCGGGTCCGGAAAAGGTGTTGCCGAAAATATAACTTGCGGCAAACTTTCCGCTGCGGGGCGACGCCGTTTTCAGGAAGAGGTTGACCTCCCCGCGCTCGTCTCCCATATCGCTGACGAGGTTGTTGTACACGTAGCTCGGTCCTGTCATGCATCCCTGAATGCTCACGCCGCAGAGCGCGCCTTCAAAGCGGTTTCCGAAACAGCGGACATTCTGCTGACCGCCATCCAGTTCGATGTTGTCGTCGTTGCAGAAAATCATGAAATTGCCATAGATTTCCGCATCCTGATTGAATCCGCCGCGCGGATGAAAGTTGCCCCAGCCCTCCACTGCGTCATTGAAACGGTGAGCGTCGCTGCCGATGAAATCGTTGTACCGGATCACCGTGTTGCGCACGACGTGCACCATGACGGCTTCCGGTCCGGCGGGGTGAGCGTAAGTCCAGCTGTTCGCGCGTCCCAGCGGATCGTGGATGTAGTTGCGCTCGACGAGCAGATTGTCCGAATTTTTCAGATAGATTGCGGCGTCGTAGTTGAATCCGTTGAAACTCTTCGGAAACTTTCCGGCAGCGGGGTAGAAACGTCCGTTGAGATCAAACCTCTGAACTCCGGCGCGTCCCCAGCCGGATATATCGCAATTGGCGATCCGGATATGCGAAGATTTTTCCACATGGATTGCATTGGACATTCCGCCCCGGATGACCAGACCGTCCAGCAGAACATACTTTGCATTGCGGATATTGATCATGGCGCTGGACGAGTGGTAACGGAAATTCTTCTCCTTGAACGCCGCCTGTTTCGGATTGGTCAGGACGAATCCCGGTTTGACCGTGTAACGGATCCAGCCGTCCGGCGCCCCCTGATCATTGATCGTCAGATGCCCGCCGAAGTTTTTCTCATCCAGAACGATTGTTTTCGCAACCGGGACCGGAGCGCCCAGAGTACGGAACTTTCCGCGTCCGTCCGGAAGAGTTTTTCCATCGGGGGTCCGCAGCTCAAACTCGTAAGCGGCATCCTCCTTCAGATAAATGACGCTGCCGCGAAGCTCCGGTTTTTCGAGGTCGTGAACCGGCGCAAACCCGGCGACCCATTTTTCCGTTCCGCCCTCCCGGACATACGGCAGCACATCCTGTCCGGCTGTTCCGGACCAGTAATACGAACATCCGCGAAACAGCGGAACCAGCTGCAGTTTCGCTTCCGCCGCTCCGGCAAACGCCGAAATCAGCACAAAGCAAAGGATAAAAAAACGTTTCATGTTCACTCCTGTCTGTTGTTTCAAAGGAAACGGTCTGTTTCTCAAACATCGGACCGGGATACGGAATCGTTCCGTTCCCGCCGATTTTCCGCGGTTCGAATTATTCCTGCTCAAATGCGGACGCCCAGTCGCCAAGCGTTCCCCCAGTCAGAGCGTTGCAGCGCATTTTGTTGCCCGCATGACCATCTGCGTAAAGAACATTCGACGTCCTCCGGTGGCGGTAGTGCACTCGGTTGTCGGTATATTCCGGCTGAAGAAAACGCCGGTCATGGTTGATGAGCGACGTTACATTTCTGCCCTCGTACAGATGCGGAAAGCGCGAAGGGCTCTTCAGGCGGGAGAGCGGAATCACCGGATAATTGGTCATGTCGGCCGCCGGGTTGCTGTAGATTATTCCCGCATTGTTCGGAATCACATACGACTGGTTCAGCGCATCCCACGTGGAATTTTTGTCATAAGCCAGACGGTTGTCCAGATCCGACGGACGGCTCCCCAGCGTCACCGAAGGACATGCCAGAAGCGAATGAACGACATTCAGTTCAAAGACGCTTGCTCCGTTCCGGTTCACTTTCCGAGTCCGGGCGTTTTTCATGATGTAGTGATTGGCGAAATATCCCTGCGGAGCCGAAAACTCAAAATAGGGATTGGAATCGCTCTCCTGAACTTTGCAGGACTGCCGCATCAGCGTTCCGCCGAAGTCGTTGCTGTACTGCTGGAACATCAGCCCCAGCTGCTTGATCTGCGACGTGCAGGAAACAGTCTGCGCTTTCGCCCTGGCGGAATTCAACGCCGGAAGAAGCATTCCGGCAAGTATAGCGATTATCGCAATTACCACCAGGAGCTCTATGAGCGTGAATTTGTATTTTGTTTTTCCGGTTTTCATAACAAGACCCTCCTTTTTTCACTTTCCTGTTGTTTTTATGTTGATTTTCAAAAAACGAAGTCCGTCGGCATTGATCTTTCCCGGCACTCTGTGACCGGCTTGAACGATGACCAGTTTTCCGTTTTTTCCGCGGAAGCTGTTGAACACCGCGGCGACCGATGAAGAATGGGCCCTGTTGTCGAACAGTCCTGTGCTGACAAAAAATGCGGCGTCAG
>URNE01000190.1 GCA_900549045.1 uncultured bacterium
AGAGACTGGAATATGAACTGTCGGTCATTCTGCAGATGGGGTACGAGGACTACTTCCTGATCGTGCAGGACTACGTCAATTATGCACGGTCGCAGGACATCCCCGTAGGACCCGGCAGAGGATCGGGCGCGGGAAGCCTTGTCGCGTTCGCACTCGGCATTACCGATATCGACCCGCTCCGCTTCACCGTCTGCAAACGCGAGATTCCCGAATCCGCAAATGTTCCGACCTACATGCCGGATGAATTCGACAAGATGGTTGAAGAGACCAAGCCGGATGTCATTTTCGTCGTCTGCCGCGACTGCTACCATGTCACCTACATCCTCAAAGCTCTGGAAAAGGGACTCGATGTTGTTACAGAAAAACCGATGACGACCTGCTGGGAAGACGCCATCAAGGTCCGTGAAGCGGAAAAGAAATCCAAAGGCAAAGTCACCTGCACCTTCAACTACCGCTACAGACCGCAACACAGACTTCTGCGTGAGCTGGTTCTTGCCGGCAAGATCGGTCGTGTCACCCACGTCGACCTCAACTGGTACATTGACATCAAGCACGGTTCGAGCTACTTCAACCGCTGGAACCGCATGCGTGAAAATTCCGGAAGCCTTTCGATTCACAAGGCGAGCCATCACTTCGATCTCGTCAACTGGTGGATCGGCAGCCCGGATCCGCAGCTGGTCCATGCGTTCGGCGCTCTGAATCACTACGGTCCGAACGGTCCGTTCAATCCCTCCAAGAAAGACGGACGTCACTGTTCCGACTGTACGGAACGCAGAAAATGCGCGTACAAGAACCGCTGGGAATCCCGCGCGAACGTCATGAAGGTTCATGATGACCACCTTGACAGCTTCGATGAGAGCAAAGGCGTCCTCTACACCCCGTCGATCTACCGTCCCGACATGTGCATCTTTGATTCCGAAATCAATATCCAGGACACCATCGTTGCGGACGTCAAATATGCCAACGGCGTGCTTCTGAACTATTCCGCGAATTTCTCGACTCCGTACGAGGGCTACCGTCTGGCGATCAACGGAACTCACGGACGCATCGAGGCGGAAGAGTGGGGCGGTGCGGGTGCAACCGCGTTCCCGTGTCCGCGTGAACATGATATTTATGTTGATTACTACCCGATCTTCGGTTCCCGCGAGCGTCTCTCGGTCAAGCCGGGACTTGGCGGACATGGCGGCGGTGATCCTGGCATCCAGGAAGACGTCTTCCTCGGAGTTGAAGAGGATCGTCCGTACGATATTCTCGCGAACTCCCGCGACGGTCTTGCCGCGATCTCCATCGGCGACGCGGTGTTCAAGTCCATCACATCCGGACAGATCATCGATCTTACCGAAGTGATGTCTCACTGAGTCCGACTTCCTTTTCCCCCGTCTCCGGCGCCGTGCCGGGGGCGGGGTTTTTTGTCCCTTTGCAAACAAAGGAAAAGGTTTACGCAGAACGGACGAAGCTGATTCTGCTCAAATCAGGAGGGGAGACGGTTTTACTCAAATCGCTGTTTTTGGATTGCGGAAACCGGGGGTGAGAAAAAAGGAGCGTACGGAAAGGCGGTGATTGTGTTGTACCGCGGAAAGCTTGTAACGTTCTTCCCGGCGCGGAGCTTGCGGCGGATCTGCCGATAAAATCGAGCGCCCCGCCTTGAAAAATCAATTTTTCCGAATATATTAAAAATCATTACAATAAAACAGACGGTGCCACGTTACATGGGTATGGAAAACGAACAGACAGACGAAGAGCTCATCCGTGCGTATCTCGACGGAAACGCCGACGCCTTCGACGCGCTCTACGAACGTTACAAACGGCCGCTCTACGCCTATCTGAACAAAATGCTCGGAAGCCGCCCGCTCGCCGACGACGTCTTTCAGCAGGTCTGGCTCCGCATCATCCGGAGTCTCGGAGCGTACGAGGGACGCCGGAAGTTTTTCAGCTGGGCCTCCATGATCGCCCACAACCTCGCGATCGACCAGTTCCGCAGGACAAAAAAATCCGCGGAGGTTTCTCTCGACGACGAGGAGACGACGACATGCGAGCCGGTCTCTCATGCGGAGCCGTGGCGCGACATGCACAACCGCGAACTCGCAAAGGCGCTTCAGAGCGCGGCGGATTCGCTCGCGGATGACCAGAAGGAGGTTTTCCTGCTCCGCCAGGAGGGCCTCTCCTTCAAAGAGATCGCCGAGGTTCAGAAATGTTCGATCAACACCGTTCTGGGACGGATGCAGTATGCGCTCCGGAACTTAAGAAAACAACTCGCGGAATGGGTATCCTGAAAGGAGGAACCGATATGAAAACTTGTCCGGAAGTCATCGAAGCAATCGCATCCGGTCTCCCGCGCGATGCGGAAACGGAACGCCATATCGCGGAATGCCCCGACTGCGCCCTCTTCCTCCGCATGTCCGCCCTCGAAAACATCGGCAACGCCGAAGTTCCCGCGCATCTGGATACGGCAATCCTCGCGGAAGCTCGCCGCCATGCGGCACACCGCGCACTCCGGCTGTGGAAAATCGCCCTGCCGATCGCGGCGTCGTTCGCGCTTGCGTTCGGGCTTGCCTTTTACTCGCTCATGCCGTCCGCACCGGAAAAGCAGGAGGCTCCGGCGACCGCGCAGACTGCAGCGTCACTGTTCGATTATGACGACAGTCTGATTGCGCTTTCCTGCGACGTCGCCAACGGCGCGCAGCTGCTCTCCTGCGCCGACGAATTCACGAATCAAGGAGTTCAAACGATATGAAAAAAATTCTTTTTCTGCTGACCGTTCTTCTCATTTCCGCTGTTGCGGAGGCCAGGCCGCCGGAAAACGGAGCGCCGCCTCCGCCGCCACCCGGACGCCATCCCCTGCTGATCGCTCTGGAGTCGAAAGATTTCACCGATGCGGAACGCGCCGAGCTGAAAGCCCTCGCGGCGAAGGATCCGCGCGAATTTGAAAAGGCGATGCGCAACCACTTCTTCAAGAACCGTCAGGCAAAGGCGCAGAAGCTTCTCGCTCTCCGCGAAGCCTGGCTCAACGCCCAGACCGAAGAGCTCCGGAAAGTCGCACTCGAAAAGCTCAAAAACGCACTCCGCGAAGACGTGAAAAGGAATCTGAAGTTTCAGAAAAAACTGCTCAAGAACACGGAAGAGAACATCCGGAGCATGGAGCGGCGGCTGGCGGCAATGAAACTGCGGTACGAAAAACATTCCGCCGGGAAAGAAAAATATCTGGAAAAGCGTCTGAACGAACTCACCGCGAAGGAGGCGCCGAAGCGTCTGGTCCGCGAGGCCAACGGCGACTTCTCTCGTCCGCCGCGTCCGCCGAAACATTGAGATGAAATATCTTCTGCTGTTTGCTGTCTTCTTCTCCGCGGTTCACTGCTCTGCGGCGGAGAAGATTGTTTCCTTAAGCCCGAATCTGACCGAAATCATCTGTCTGCTCGGCGGAACTGACACGCTCCGCGGGCGCTCCTCCGCATGCGATTTTCCGGAAGAGGTCCGCAAGGTTCCCGTCACCGGGAGTTTCGGCAAAGCGAACCCGGAAGCCGTCCTGGCGTCCGGAGCGACGGTTGTCGTTACAGCGGCCGACCGCGCGCCGCAGGAACGCGCGCTTCTGGAACAGGCGGGAATCCGGTACATCGTCATTCCCGCGAAATCTCTCGCCGATTACGAATCCGCTCTTCGAACCATCGGCAAACTGCTGGGGAAAAGTGAAACGGCGGAAGCGGAGATTCAGAAGAACCGGCGCGCATTTGCACGCTTTCACAAATCAGAGAATCCGCCGTCCGTCTTTGTCATGATCTCCCCCTCTCCGCTCTGCACGGCGGGACGCCGCACATTCATTCACGAGCTGATTGAGCTTGCCGGCGGACACAATATCGCAGGGACGGAGGAGCGCGAATATTTCACCGTTTCGCCTGAATGGGTTCTGCGGCGGAATCCCGACATTCTGATTTCCTGCGGCGTCCCCCTTCCCCCGGATTCCATCCTGCGCGGCACGAAGGCGGCGCGCAGCGGAAAGGTGCTGACGGAATTCGATCCCTCCCTGCTCTACCGTCTGGGTCCGCGCACAATCAAGGCGGCACAAAAGCTGAACGAGTATTTTTACCGTCAGGGGAAATAATCAGCTGAAGCGGGGGCGATCAAGAAAGGAGCCTCCCGCTTTTTGAGCGGGAGGCGGTTGAGGGGTTCGAAATTATTCCGCAGCCGGGGCATCTTCCTTGATGGAATCACGATCGCGATGATCCTGCTTCTTCTCAAGGTATTTGCGAGCCTGAACTCCCGCTTTGTCGAGAGCATCGACAATCGATTTGTTCATGTCGCCGACTGTTTCCGCGGAGGCGCTGACAAGATTGTTCTTGATCGCCACTACAACGTCCGCTTTATGCACGTTCTTCTGAATATCGAGAACAACCCGGACGCTGGAGATCTTCAACGTCAGATCGTCGAGGGCCGCGTGAGCGGCATTCTCCGTCTGAACCTTGAGTGCTTCGCTTAAATCGAAGTGACGTGCGCTGACAATGATATCCATAATGTCATCTCCTTACGTTTGAACGGTCGGTGTTCGGAGCCGCCCGTTCCGTTTTATTTCGACCGACGGAAAACCGCCGGTTTCCTCACTGCCCTAAGTATAGACCGTTTTGTGCGCGTTTCAAGTCGGATTTGAATATTTTCCCGAAAATATTTTTTTCACATTTCTTTGCAGCGGACTTGAAAATTTGCGGAAGCGGAGTATATTGAATGGTTCTCATGGTTATGAGAAGCGCACTGCCCGCCCCTGTATTGCTTGACGCGGACTTTGCGAGCATAAGAAAGAACCTTATTCAAGAAAGGAAACGGGATGAAACAAGCTCAAGCCAAACACAAACTGTGCAGACGTCTCGGCTACTGCATTTGGAACATGCCCAAGTGCCCCAGCGTCAAGAGACCGTATGCGGCCGGACTTCAGGGAAAGAACAGAAAGAAATCCAAACTTTCCACCTACGGCGTCATGATGCAGGAAAAGCAGAAGCTCAAAGCGCATTACGCTCTCACTGAAAGCCAGCTCCGCAACCTCTTCATCGTTGCAAAACGCAAAGAGGGCAGAACCAACGAAATCCTCATGCAGCACATCGAAATGAGACTCGACGCCACCGTCTATCATTCCGGTATCGCTCCGACGATCTTCGCGGCCAAGCAGTTTGTCGCTCACAGACACATCCTCGTCGACGGCAAAATTGTCGACCGTCCTTCCTTCCGCCTCAAACCGGGTCAGGTCGTTTCCATCAACGCCGAAAAGTCCCCGAAAGTCGCGGAAATCGCGCGTGACGTCAACTCCACGATCCCGCCGTATTACGAGACCAACAAGGAAGAGCTCAAGGTCACCGTTCTCCGTGAACCGATGATCGAAGAGATCCCCGTTCAGGTCGAAGCAATGCGCGTCGTCGAGTATTACGCCCGCTGATCTCTTTGCAGAGACTTTCAGAAAAATCCCGGTTCAGCCGGGATTTTTTTGCATCCGTAAAAAATCTTTCCCCATT
>URNE01000191.1 GCA_900549045.1 uncultured bacterium
CTGCCCAAAAGAGCGTCTCCCCGGCGGCACAGCCCTCCAACCGCAGCAGGGACAGGAGCAGATGGATGGGCCGGATGACCCGGCTCCCGGCGCATTTGGCCTCCCTGGCCGACAGACGCAGAATTCTTTTTGCTTTTCCGGTCCATCCCTGGGGCAGGGGCAGGTCCGTGGCCCCCAGGCCCAGTTCCAGGGCCGTCAGGCTCCGCAAGAGTCCGTGGTCCCGGATGCGGATGCGACGCCTCCAAAACCCGCGAGTACAAAGTCCCCACCGGAAATGAAACCACTCTGGATGAACTTCCCGTCGGTATGACCGCGACGATTGTGAAAGTTCTTCCGGACGCCCGCGGACGCAAAAAATTCGCGGACATCGGCCTCGTCCCGGGAACCGAACTCCTCATGGAGGCTCACGCACCGTTCGGAGGTCTGCTCCGCGTCAAAGTCATGGAAACCAGCATGGCGCTTCACCGCGACGACGCTGCAAATTTCGTCATCAAAAAAGAAGAGGCGAACTAAGATGAAAAAACATTTCAAAGTCGCTCTTGCAGGCAACCCGAACTGCGGCAAGACTTGCATCTTCAACGCGCTTACCGGCGCCCGCCAGCACGTCGGCAACTATCCCGGCGTCACTGTCGAGAGCAAATCCGGTTCATTTGTACTGAACGACATGGAAATTGAACTCATCGACCTGCCCGGCGTATACTCCCTCTCGTCCTCCTCCCCCGAAGAAGACGTCGTCTTCCAGGAGCTCACCAAAACCGGAATCGACCTGATTCTGAACGTCGTGGATTCCTCCATTCCGCGCCGCAGCCTCTATCTCACAACCCAGCTCGCCGAACTCCACATCCCCATGCTCCTCGCTTTCAATATGAGCGACGACGCAAAGAAAAAAGGTCTTAAGTTTGACATCCCGAAGCTGGAAAAATATTTCGGCTCCCCGATCGTCCAGACCATCGGAAGCAGAACCGACGGCGTACGCCCCCTCCTCTCCAAACTCGCGGAGACACTCTCCAAGCTTGAAGACCACGGCGTTCCCATGCTCACTTACGGCGAAGACATCGATGATGCCATCAAAGCCGTTGCAGACAAAATCGACGCCCTCAACGTTGAAAAATACAAACACATCCCCGCACGCTTCTTCGCAATCAAGCTTCTTGAACACGATACCGCCGCAATGCGCATCCCCGAGTTCAAAGCTGTCCACGAAGAAGTCGAAGTCCAGATCAAGCACCTCTGGGACAAACACGCAATCGAAGCCGACACCTTCATGGCCGACCGCCGCTACGCAATGCTCGCCGGAGCCTGCCGCGACGCCATCTCCATGACACAGGAAAAGCGCCGCGAAATCTCCGACAAGATCGACGCGGTCATGACCAACAAATTCCTCGGTCTCCCGCTCTTCCTCCTCATCATCTACGCAACCTTCTGGTTCACCTTCACCCTCGCCGATCCCTTCATGGGCTACATCGAAGACTTCTTCGCATGGCTCGGCGACACCGTCAAGGCGGTTTGGAGTGAAGACACCCTGCCCTACTTCCGCGACCTCGTCACGGACGGCATCATCGGCGGCGTGGGCGGCGTCATAGTCTTCCTCCCGAACATCCTCTTCCTCTTCTTCGCAATCGCGATTCTGGAAGATTCCGGCTACATGGCCCGCGCAGCGTTCGTCATGGACGGCATCATGCGCAAATTCGGGCTGCAGGGACGTTCCTTCGTTCCGCTGGTTCTCGGATTCGGATGCTCCGTTCCCGCAATCATGGCAACCCGCGTGATTGAATCCGAACGCGACCGCAAAGTCACCGTCATGGTTCTCCCCCTGATGAGCTGCGGCGCGCGTCTCCCGATCTACGCTCTCATCATCCCCGCCTTCTTCGCTCTGAAGTACCAGGCAACCATGATGTTCATCATGTACCTGATCGGCGTCATCATCGCCCTCGTCGCGGCGCGCATCATGAAATCCACCCTCTTCAAGGGCGACGGCGAAGTTTACCTCATGGAACTCCCGCCGTACCGTCTCCCCACTCTCAAGAGCCTCCTGCTCCACATGTGGGACCGCGGCCGCATGTACCTCCAGAAGGCCGGAACGATCATCCTCGCCACCAGCATCATCCTCTACATCTGCAACACCCTGCCGCAGAAACCCGAGGACAAGTTCTCCAAAGATTACAACGGCATGATCGAAAAGGTTCAGACCGCCAAGGCGCTGACCGATGCCCAGATCAAGGTTCTGGAAGACACCAAGCTCTTCAACGATGAAGTGCTCGCTCAGGTCAGGAAAGACAAAGTCATTCCCGCTGACGCCATCGAGGAACTCGGCGAAAAGGAACTCTCCGAAGCCCAGGCGCCGATCGTCAAGCTCTCCCAGGAACTCAACGATGAAGTCTCCAAACTCGAAAACGAGAAACAGGCGGAAGCAATGGAGTACACGATCTCCGGACGCATCGGACACGCTCTCGAACCGCTCTTCCGTCCGATCGGATTCGACTGGAAGCTCACGACCGCTTCAATCGGCGCACTCGCCGCAAAAGAAGTGTTCGTCTCACAGCTCGGCATCCTCTACGCGGAAGGCGAAGCGGATGAGGAATCCGTTCCGCTGCGCGAACAGCTGGCGTCGGTCTACACCCCGCTGCAGGGCTTCTGCATCATGCTGTTCTGCCTGCTCTCGATCCCCTGCCTCGCAACTCTGGCGATTATCCGCCGCGAGCTGAACTCCTGGAAGATGATGTTCGTGGAAGCCGGCGGGCTCTTCTGCCTCGCCTACGTCATGACGTTCATCGCCTACCACATCGGCACAATCCTCAACATCGGCACGAAGATGCTCCACTGAGCATCGCATCCCGCATGAATCCAAGCCTGCTCCGGTCTCCCCGGGACAGGCTTTTTTCATTTCCGGCCTTGAAATTTTTCATCCGCCGGACTATATTCCCTGAAAAATCAAAGGAGGTTCTCATGAACGTTAAACTCGCTCTGGCTCTCACCGCCGCTCTCGCCGCATCGCCGCTCCTTCCCGCCGCCGACATCGCCCTTCCAGCACCCGACCGCAAAGGCGGCATGCCGCTCATGCAGACGCTCAATCAACGTAAATCCGCCCGTGCCTACGCAGAAAAACAACTCCCATCCCAGACCGTCTCCGACCTGCTGTGGGCAGCCAGCGGCGTCAACCGCCCCGACGGACGCATGACTGCCCCCACCGCGCGCAACATACAGGAGATCACACTCTACGCCATTCTCCCCTCCGGCGCCTACCGCTACGATGCGAAAGCGAACAGGCTTGCACAGGTTTCAAGCGAAAATCTGACCCAGTCCGTCACCGGGAAAGCCCCGCTGACCGTCGTCTACGTTGCCGACACGAAAAAACAACCGAACCTCAAGATGAGCGCGGTTGACTGCGGATTCATCGGACAGAACATCTACCTTTACTGCGCCTCCGCCGGACTCTCCACCGTAATCCGCGGAAGCTTCGACAAGGGCTTCATTTCCAAACTGAACCTCCCGGAAGGATCGGAAGTCTTCTTCATCCAGTCGGTCGGATTCCCGAAATGAACGCGGAAAAGAAACTCGATTGCGGGTTTTCCATGCCCGTTCTCGGTCTCGGAACCTGGCAGATGGGCGGACGCGAAACGCGGGATCCGTCGGATGACGGCAAGTCCTCCGCGGAAGCGCTCGCCGCCGGACTTGAAATGGGATACCGCCATATCGACACCGCCGAGATGTACGCCGCCGGCTTCTCCGAAGAAATCGTCGGCAACGCAATCTCCGGCTTCGACCGTTCCGCCCTCTTCCTGACCTCCAAAGTCTGGAAGACGCATCTGCATTACGACGACGTCCTCCGCGCCGCGGAAGGTTCGCTGAAACGGCTGAAAACCGATTATCTTGACCTCTATCTCATCCACCAGGTTGACGACTCCGTGCCGATCCGCGAAACCATGCGTGCGCTGAACCGTCTGCTTGATGAAAAGCTGATCCGCAACATCGGCGTGAGCAACTTTGCGATTGAGCGTTTTGAACATGCGCAAGGCTGGGCGGACTCCAAAGTCGTTGCCAACCAGGTGCATTACAACCTCAAAATCCGCGAAGCGGAAAAATCCGGACTGCTGAAATATTGTCGGGAGAACGACGTCATGCTGATCGCCTGGCGTCCGCTTCAGAAGGGAATGCTTCTGGAGAAAGTTCCGGACTGCGTCCGTGAAGTCGCGGATCAGACGGGACTTTCCGCCGCACAGATTGCCCTGAGCTGGCTGACAAGTCAGGCGAATGTCGTCACCATTTCCATGACGCGCAATCCCGCGCACATGAAAGAGAATCTGGAAGCAGCGGAAGTCACGCTTCCGTCTGAGACGGTGGAGTTTCTGCGCCGGGAGTTTCCGGATCAGGAAGAGATTTCGCCGACCGTTCCGCTGACGTGACAACATCCCGCTGATCCGCAAGGTGCTTCTGGAAACTGCGGTATCCGCTGGGCGTATAACCCATCAGACTGCGGAACGCCTTTGACAGATGATTCTGATTGCAGAAACCGAGCTTGTAGGCAATCTCCTTGATCTGCATCCCCGGAATCTGAAGATAGTAGACCGCCCGTTCGATTTTACGGGAAAGACGGTAATGCATCGGCGTCATGCCGGTCTTTTTCTTCACCATGCGGATCAGAGTCATCTTGTTGAGTCCGGTATACTTTTCCAGCTCTTCCATCGTCACTTTCCGCTCAAAATCCTGTTCAAGGAATTCGAGAATCCGCGGAAGGAGAGTCGACTTCTCCATTTTCCGGTTTTCCTGAAACGCCAGCCGCACCAGAAGTTCATAGCTCTTTCCGGATATCGAAACAAACTCCGACGGGTTTTCCGTATCCGCCAGATTCCCGATTGCCTTCATCGACGTCAGAAACTCCGCGAAATTTTCCATCTCGTAAAGCGCCGTCCGGTTCAAATGCAGCGACGACAGAATGGAAGAGAGGTGGCATCCCTTGATTTCCAGTACATAGGCATGAACCAGCCCCTCAGACTTCCGGTAGTACGCCTGAAACTCCGGAACCACCAGCAGTTTCCCCGGAACCACCGTATACTTCTTTCCGCCAATCCGGTATGTGACACTGCCGTCTTCAACCGCAATGAGCATCAGGAAACTTCTGCCCGGTGAATCATACCACGCATCACCCGTCCGTATCTGATCTTCAAAGCAGAACGGATAAAGCGGAAGATCCATATTGAGATGCAGCTGGATCAGCCGGCGGACGTGAAAAAGCTCTTTTTCCCGGTAATCCGCGGAAGATTCCGCATGAAAACCCCGTTTTTCCCTCATGACGCCCCTTTCCGCCTCCGCCGCTCAGTCTCTCTGCACATCCGGAAGCCGTTTTCCATACAATATCCCGATTTGCCGGATATGCAAATTTGCCGATGAAAAAACACTTTCACCGACAAAAACGTTCTACGCTCAAAATGTTTATTTTGTAATACATCTTGTCGTTTTCATACACACATCTCCTGCGAAAAGCTAT
>URNE01000192.1 GCA_900549045.1 uncultured bacterium
AATGCAAGTTTTTTATCAGAAACGGAGCGCGCGCAGCAAAGCGTCTGCGGTATTGTAGGAAAGTTCCGGCCAGGAGAGGGAGGCTGAACCGCCGAACCGGTTCAGAAGAAGATCGCGGAGCTCCGCTTTTTCCGCCTGCGGGTTGCGCTTCAGAAGCTCTTCCGCAGTCCGCATGTAACCATCCGCCGTTTCGATGCAGAGATCCAGAAAAGGCAGAAGTTCCGGCTGTTCGATTTCGCCGTCCGAGGGACGTTCCGGGTGTCCGAGCACCATGCGCCGGACCTCTCCGGATGCGCAGAGACGGCGGATGCGTTTCAGCGAATTGCGGTACGCCGTCGGGTCGGCATAGAGCGCAAGCCCGATGTTGTCCGAGCCGCGCCCCTGCACGGCGTCGCCGGTGAAGAGGGTTCCTGTCTCCGGTTCCAGAATGCAGACGGAATCGCCGGAATGTCCGGGTGTGTGAAAAATGCGGACCGCCACGTCGCCGTCGCGGACTTCATCGCCGTCCGCAAGTTCGCGGTCGGGAGTGAAACCGGAAGCGCGGAGAGAATCCGCACCGTTGCGATGAATGGAAAATACGGCTCCGGAGAGTTCCCGGAGCCGTGCGTTGCATTCGACATGATCACTGTGCGAATGGGAGTTGAGGACCTGGCGCACGGCGGACCACGGAATGCGCCGTTCCCGGAGAAACGGCGCAAGCGTGGCGTCGACAGCACCCTTGACGGCGGAGTCGATCAGAAAACTGCACGAGCGTCCTTCCATGAGGAGCATCGACGTCCAGAATCCGGGGACGAGCCACGGATGTTTGAGAGTCCAGACCCGGATCATATCACTTGATCAGCGAGCAGGGACCTCCGACGCATCCGCCGCCGCAACTCATGACTTCGAGGAAGTTGCCGGGCATTTTGCCCATCGCATAGAGTTTCAGAAGCTTGGCCGTCTTCTTGTCGATGCCGTTGATGAACTTGTTGTCGAGCTTGAAATTCATCTTGGCGAGTTCGGGGTTCTTCCGGCTCATTTCCTGGATGACCGCCTCGGTGACGCCGCAGCTCTTTGCATAGTTGCGGGAGGCCTGGTCGGCTGGCTTTTCGATGTTCCACGGTTCCTGCTTCATGATGTCGATGCCGAGTCCTGCGAGCATGGCGCCGAGCTCTTCAAAGGTCATGACGTAATCGACTTCGGGAGCGTTTTCCGCTTCCCAGCGTTTCGCGATGCAGGGACCGATGAAGACTGTGAGCGCATTCGGGCGTTTTTCGCGGACGAGACGCGCGGCGAATTTCATCGGGCTCGGCGTTGTGGAAACCTTGTCGAAGAATTCGGGAACATGACGCTTGACCAGTTCCACATACGCGGTGCAGCAGGATGTCGTCATGATCTTCTGTCCCGCAATCATCTTTTCGGCGAATTCGGCGGCCTCGTGTTCCGTGGTGAGTTCCGCGCCGAGAGCGACTTCCATCACGTCGGTGAATCCCGCCTGGTGAATGGCGCTGAAAAGCTGCTCCACTGTTCCGGGGAACTGCATGAGCGCGGAGGGCGCGACCATCGCGACGATTTCGTGTCCTTCTTTGATGGACTGGAGAATCGGGATCAGCTGCGAACGTTCCATGACGGCGCTGAACGGGCATTTGCTGAAGCATTTTCCGCAGAAGATGCAGTGTTTGAAGTCGATTTCAGCCACGCCGAGTTCGTTCTTGCGGATCGCTCCGACCGGACAGGCCTCTTCGCAGGGGACGGTGGTCTTGATGATCGCGTTGAAGGGGCAGACCTGCTGGCATTTGCCGCACTTGATGCACTTCGAGTAGTCGATGTGCGACTGCTGGTTGATGACGCTGATGGCGCCCTTCGGGCAGTTGAAGACGCAGGGACGCGCGAAGCATCCGCGGCAGGTCGGTGTTACATAGTAACGGCTTTCCGGGCAGGAGGAGCAGGCGGAGCCGCAGACGGAGAGCGGCTGTTTGACCTTTTTTTCATCCTTGGTGTTGATCGCTTCCTGAAGATAGGATTTCAGGGTGCGCAGCTCGTCGGTCTCCTCTTCGGAAGAGAAGCCGAGAAGACCCATCAGGCGATACTTCAGTACCGCCCGGTCATGATAGATGCAGCAGCGGCTGGATTTTTCGGTCTTCGGTCTGAGGGCGATTGGAATACGGTCAATCGTGTCTGCAAGCTTTCCGTCCTTGAAATCCCGGACGATCCGGATCATCAGCTCGCGACGCATCCGTTCCGCACCATTGCTCATTATTTTCCTCCACGGTTTTTAAGGATGTTGTAGATTTTGTCACAGACGGATTCGACGGTTGCATTGCTCATCAGCTCGCCGTCGATCCGGACGAAGGGGGCGCCGCCGAGGTTGTCGTCGGAACACGCTTCAAGACAGGGTATGGCCGAGATGTCAACGATTTCCTTCCAGTCTTCCGGCATGATGGTTTCGAAACGAAGAAGTTCCGCCGCGCCGAGCATGTAGCATGCGGTTCCGCAGCAGATTTCGATCTTGATTTTGCGATCCTCCATTCTGTACCTCCTTAGTAATACTTGATAGAGACCTGCTTCCGGTAGTTCTGTTTCAGAATATCGTGCAGGCGTTTTATTATGTTTCTTCGGATTTCGAGGTCGACAGGAAGGTTCGGGTCCTGATGCGCCTCGTTGACTTTCGTTCCGACGATAAACTCTATGATATCGCTCTCCATCATGCCGTTGATGATGTCCTTCGCGGCCGGCGGAGAGTCGTCCCAGTTCCCGCTTTCGAGATCCGATGCGACACGCGTCAGAGTCAGAATTCCTTCGGTGACGATTCCGACTCCGGGAATGATTCCCGGCGGGGGGAGCCCTTTGCTGAAGCGCACCATCTTAAGGTCGATTTCAACCTTCGTGCGCAGTTCGCGTTCGATAATGTTCGCGGTCGTTCCGCCGCAGATGATGACACGGTCGGCGCCGGTTTCCGGCTGGGCGAGGGCGGCGAATTCCTGGTCGCGTTCCTTGCGGAACGGCGGACCGGTGAGGACCCGGCAGACGCGCGGCTTGCGCAGATAGATCACCAGACAGCTGATGTCGTCGATGCATTTGCGGTCTGGATTGATCGAAAGAGCCTGATAGGCAACCGCCTGGGCGATGTCCTTTGCGGAGACGTCCGGCTGGCGGGCGATGAGTTCCTGAACGAATTTCATGAGTCCGCGCCGGCCCCACCCGAACTTGTAGTTGCGCTGTCCGAGTCCAGCCTGAGTGACGCCGTCGGAACAGGCGATCAGCCGGTCGCCGACTTCCAGACGCAGTTCGGAAAGCTGCATCTCGCGGTCCGGCCAGCGCTCCGAAATGAGAGTCTTCGCGGAAAACGGCGGAATTTCAACCGTTCCGCGCAGCTGAATGTACGGCGGATTGCCCATTTCGACGACTTTGGTCTTGCCGCCCATCTGCATATCCAGAATCGTGAAGGTCGCATAGCTGATTTTGCGGATTTCGCAGACGGGGAGGGTGTCCATGATTGTTTCCGCCGACTGGAGAATATCCATGTTCGACCGTATGAATTTCATCGCCATTGTCGTTGTGAGCGTGGCAAGCAGATTCGCCTTGATTCCGCTGCCGAGTCCGTCGGAGAGAACCGCGATGTTGCGGTTCTCGTTCTCCAGCCTCTGCCACTGGAAATTGTCGCCGCAGGCGGCCTGACCGTCTTTGGTCAGCTGGCAGCATTCCATTTCAACAAACGGAGAATCATATTTCATTTGCGGTCGGTCTCCTTGCCGTCCTTGTGGTCGGTGTAGGTGCCTGCGACTTCTTTCAGCAGAATTTCCGTATCCGCCATGTGTTCGCCGAGGTAGCGGGCGATCTTCTGGACGGTCATGACGTTTTTGCGGATGACCTCTTTCGCGCGTTCCGCGATCTGCTCGCGTTTGAGTTCGTTCTGAGTGACGTCCTGAATGACCGCTCCGACAGTTTGTCCCTCATTGATGGTGAAGACGCTGATGTTGAGAATTTTTTCTCCGGAGACCTGGTTGAACTTTTCGATCTCTCCGCCGTTTGCAAGCACGCTCTCGAAAAGATCGGTAAAGTCGATCATGGAGTCGAGGTAGGCTCCGTTCAGGTTTCCGCAGGCGTCGAAAGCTAGCAGAGTGTCCTCGCCGCAGAGTTCGGCAAAATGGCGGTTGCATTCGATGACCTGGAGATCCTGGCCGGCGAGCACGACTGCAACGGGGATGTAACGGATCAGCGCATTGCTGGTCTTTTGGGAAATCTTGCGGAGATAGGAGAGACACATGGAGGTCTCCGCCTTGCCGTCGAGCATCGCTTTTGCGAATTCTCGGCAGCTGTTGTAGCCGCATCCGCCGCAGTTGAGCTCGTCTTCCGCGGAATATTTGCCGATGCGGTGAAGCGCCTGGAGAATCGCCGCCTCTTCGGGCTGCGGTTCGGAATGACGGTCGGGATAAATCAGCTGCTGAATGTTGACGGGGACTTTGCGGCCGACGCTGCTGCGGTGCGGCGCATGGGCCGCCGTTTCGAGCAGAATGTCAATGCGTGAGGATTCGCGCCCCATGACGGGACCGTTGACGCATCCGCCGTCGCAGGCGAGCATTTCAACAAAAATTTTCGAGCCGCTTTCTTTAAGGGTTGCAAGGTCAACTTTTTCAATCAGGCGGGCGATATTTGGCAGTCCGGAGACTGCGAGCAGGCGGGCATCCACTTCGGGCGAGCGCAGCGTTTCGTTCATTCCGCCTTCAATCGAATAGACGCGTCCCTCTTCCGCCTGTACGGGAACCAGCGGTTCCTCGTTCATCTTGTCGAGAGAGATTCCTTCGCTTTTCAGCCAGGATTCAAGCGCGGCGAATGTGATCGCCAGACTCAAATCATCCGGGTTGCGGTCCGCCTCGTTCTTTTTTGCGGCGCATGGACCGACGAAAATGATCTTGATGTCGTCTCCGTAAATCTGTTTCAGATATTTGCAGTGCGCCATGACAGGCGAAGTGACCGGGAGAAAGTTGTCGGTCCACGCCGGATAATATTTGCGGATAAAATCGACGGATGCCGGACACGCCGTGGAAAGGTAAACGCCCGGTCCGGCCTGCTTGAGCAGCTCGGCGGTCTGAGCGCTGACGAACTGCGCGCCGATTGCCGTTTCGCTTGCTCCGACAAAGCCGAGACGTTTCAGCGCCGCCGCGAGCCTGCCGATGGGAATATCTTTGAAATAACCGACGTAGCTTGGCGCGATGGACGCGTAAACCTTTGCGCCGGAATGGAGAAGGTATTGCGCACGGGAGAGATCCGAACGGATTTTCTTGGCTTCCGCGGGGCAGACTTTGACGCATTCTCCGCATGAAACGCAGAGCTCCGGAATCACCGCCGCGCGGGCGTTGACGATCCGGATGGCTTTGCAGTGACAATGCCGGACGCACTTGTAGCAGTCCTGGCACTCGTTTGCCGTTGTGTAGATCGGAAAATTCTGATTCATTGTTGATCCTGTAAATTCGGGGTTACAGAGTCTGTTGCAACCTT
>URNE01000193.1 GCA_900549045.1 uncultured bacterium
ACGCCGGGATTTTTTTGTTTTAAAACGATGGATATTCGGCATGAATATTTTCCCCTTTGCTTCGTCATCAATTCCGTTTGAGTAAAAATAGTTCTTTTCCGCGGCACGGTCCATGAGACGGGTAAAATTTTTTTTGAAAAATTCGGACTTTTTAATAATTTATACTTGCATTTTTCGTTTTGTGTGTAACAGTGTTTACGGATGCAACAGGCAAACGAAAGGAGTCGCTTTATATGAAAACCTACGTTCTTGACACCAATGTTCTGCTTTACAGCGCGCAGTCGCTGGAAGCGTTCGAAGACAACCGTGTTGTTATTCCGATGGCGGTCATCGAAGAACTCGACAAGTTCAAAAGGCATCAGGATGAACTCGGACGCAACGCCCGGCATGTGATCCGCAGGCTTGACGAACTCCGCCGCAAAGGCTCCCTTTTCAACGGTGTTCCGCTTGACAACGGGAACGGAAAACCTGCGGGAATTCTGCAGGTGATCGTCGGATCCGGAGAGGTCGTCGAAGGCATGGATATGAATCAGCCGGACAACCGCATTCTGCGCGTGGCCTGGCAGCTGCATCAGGAACTTCCGGATGAAATCGTCGTGCTGATTTCCAAAGACATTAATCTGCGCATCAAGGCGGACAGCCTCGGAATTCCGGTCGAGGATTTTGAACGTGAACGAGTCAATTTCGACGAGCTTTTTTCGGGTGAACGCGAGCTGGAAGTTCCCGCGGCTGCAATTGATAATTTCTACAAGAACGGATTTCTGGAACTGGAAGATTCGCTTTATCCGAACGAATTCGCCGTGTTGCGGGATGAGAACAAGCGGTCGGCGCTCGGCTGGAAGCGCGGGAAGCGTATTGAACCGATTCCGCGCGAATTTTCGGACAAGGCGTGGAATGTCACTCCGCGCAGCAAGGAACAGCGTATGGCGCTGGCAATTCTGCTGGATCCTTTGATCCAGGTCGTGACGCTTGTCGGTCAGGCGGGGTCGGGCAAAACTCTGCTCGCGCTGGCCGCCGCGCTCGAATGCACTCTGCAGCGCAATCAGTATGACAGCATTCTCGTTTCGCGCCCGATCATCCCGATGGGCAATGACCTCGGGTATCTGCCGGGTTCGAAAGACGAAAAACTTGACGTCTGGATGCAGCCGATTTACGACAATCTCGATTTTCTGCTTCGCAACGACAAGCATGACATTCAGGTTGTGCGGCGCCAGATCGACGAGCTCAAGCGGACGCGCAAACTTGAACTGGAAGCGCTTACCTACATCCGAGGACGCAGCATTCCGAAACAGTTTGTGATCGTCGACGAGGCGCAGAACCTCACGCCGCATGAGGTAAAGACGATAGTCAGCCGCGCGGGCGAAGGCACGAAGATGATTCTGACCGGAGACCCGTACCAGATCGACAACGTTTATCTGGATTCGTGCAGCAACGGTCTTTCCTACATCGTGGACCGCTTCAAAGGGCTGGCGCTTCACGGACATATCACGCTTCGCAAGAGCGAGCGCAGTCCGCTTGCCGCCGCGGCAGCGGAACTGCTTTGACTGAAGACGGGCAAAAACGCCCCCGGAAAAGCCTGGGTGGGGTATCGCCGGGCTTTCCGGGGGCGCAAATTTTCTTTTTACGCGATGACCGCCCAGTTCATATCGACGCCGCGGCCCATCTCATTCCATTTCGAGAAATCGCCGTTTGCGTAATAACCGAGCATTCCGGAGGAGTACTGACGGACAAGAAGATCGTCCTTTCCGTCGCCGTTGTAATCGCCCGCACCGACGATGAACCAGTCGTTCGCATCAAGCTGTCCGAGGCTGGCGTAACTGGAAGTCTGACCGTTTTCGAGCTTGACAACCGAGCCTGTATCCTTGTGGAAAAGCACGAGATCGTCCTTTCCGTCTCCGGAGAAATCGCCGATCGCGCGGGCGTCCCATCCGTCGCCGAATCCGCCGAGCGAGGAGAAGTTGGAGTTGATGTCCGTCGTGTAGAAGTTGGTTCCGTTCCGGAAGAGGATTTCATCTTTTCCGTCGCCGTTGAAATCGCCGGTTCCGAGCATGGTCCAGTTTTTGTCGAATCCGCCGCTGATGGAGACCCAGCTGTCGGTTCCGTCGGTCCAGACGCCGACCGCGCCGAGCTCCGCCGCATGCCAGACGATTGAGTTTTTGCCCGCATTTCCGGTCATGTTTCCGACCTTGACGTTCCACTGAATGTTGTCCGGATTGTTGAGATAGCTGATGTTTTCCCACGTGCTCATGTCGCCGTCCTTGCGATACCCGACGTACGCCCCTTTGACGCCGTTGACCGTGACATTGCCGAGCATGACGACGTCCGCTTTTCCGTTTGCGTTCATGTCATACGCTCCGACAACCTCCCATTCCGCCGGTTCGGAGAGTCCCTGTCCCTTCCAGGTGTTGGAGCCGTTCATCCAGAAGCCGATCTGATGATCGACCTTGTACTGGAACATTACATCGCTGACGCCGTTGCCGTCGATGTCGCTGCGCGCCGTGGGTGCTTTTCCGCCGGAGACGGAAAGAATCAGCAGTCCGTCCTCCTTGGTAAGCGCATATGTTTCGCCGCTGTTCGCCAGGGTGCCGCCGACTGAGAGTTGTCCGATCGACTTTCCTGTTTCGGAGGAGACGGTGAGCGACTTGTCGAAATAGTGAGCGTTGTCGGAGAGAATGTATTTTCCGTTCCGCTGACCGGTGGCGCTGACGGTGAGGGTGAGCGTCGCTCCGAGATCGTTGATCTTGTACCAGTTGTTGATGAGAGCCGGCTGATGGGGAGTGATTCTCGCGATGTTGAAGTCAATGATTCCGCCGGAGGAAACGAGCAGAACAGCATTCGAATCGATCCGCAAGGTGTTGGTGAGTTTCGCGGTTGGCATGATCGTCAGGGTTCCGCCGGAGGCGATGACGGTGTCGGCGGCGATTCCGTTGGCATACAGCGAGGCTGTCCCGCTCACCGTGGTGCTGTCGTAGCAGGTTCGATTCCAGCTCAGAGATGAGTAGATCTTTTCCTTGCGGAAAGTGAAACCGTTCACGATTCCGCCGGAGGAAACGATTATTCCCCGGGAGGCTTCGCCGCCGTATTGGGAAATGGTCAGCCGACCTCCGCTTTTCACGGTGACTCCGTAGAGCCGGCCACCCGAGAAAACATCCACATTTCCGCCGGAAGCTATGCAGAAATCGCTGGCTCCGTATCCATCATGCTGGCTGCCCGACAGTGTCAGCTCGCCGTAAACGGTTCCGCCCGTTGCCCCGCCCAAGCTCTTCAGAGCCATGGATCCTCCCTTGAGAATGGTCGTGCCGGAGACCCTGCCTCTGACGGCGACCTGCAGAGTTCCGCCGCTGCTGACGACGGTTCCGCCCGCCCATCCGCTGTTCCGCACATCCATGAAACCGCCGTATCTGATTTCAGTTCCGACGGCGGAGGTTGTGGAATTGTACAGGGTCGCCGTTGTTCTGTGCTGCACATAGGTGTTTGAATGAATCACTCCGTGTGTAAAACCGTCGGCGCGATACTCGTCCTCGGATCTTGTAAAACCGTTGATCTGTCCTCCAGCGAGCACCCGGATCGCCGCCGTGCTGCCGCCGGAAATCAGCAGCACTCCTCCTGAGGAGATGTTGAAAAACTTGACTTCGCAGTTTCCGCTCATCGTCATTGTGCCTCCAGAGGAGATGTACCCGTTTGATGCAAGTCCGCCATCTTCTATGTTAACGAGACCTCCGCTCGAAATTAGGACGTCCCGTGCGGTTGCCGGCAACGTCATCGTGTAGGCGTGTCCGCCGACAATCATCTTTCCGCCGTCCAGGACGCTTGTCCTGATTGCAACCCCTCTAACCGTGAGGCATCCCTGACGCTGCACCGTAAACTTTGTGCAGGAGGCGCCGGAGATAATGGTTCCCTGGCCTCCGTCGAGGATTGTCACTCTGTCCGCCAACCCGCTCGCGACCTTGATATATCCGGCGACATATGCGGATCCAAGAACGTTGGGTCCGCTGAGGAAAAGGCTCCCGCCCGAACGCACATCCGCCTCCCAGATTCGTCCTTCGTTGACGTAGAGCGTTCCCGAAACGATTATATTTTTCGCGGTGTCTCCCGAGGAGAGGCTGGCGGAGGAGAAGACCGTGCAGTTGTTGTAGGCGAAATTGGAACCGGAACTGTGGACCGTGTAGGTTTGATGATACATTCCGTTCAGGGTTCCGCCGCTGAAAACGCACAGACCGCTTCCCGTCTGCGACACTCCGGAATGCAGGATCAGTTCTCCGCCGGAAGAAACCTCCAGTCTGCCTCCTCCGTAGGACATTCCGCTGGAAAGGGCGAGCACCCCTCCGTTCATCACGGTCCCGTTTCCAAGCGATCCCCTGTAGCCGTTGAACGTCCCCCCGGAATACAGCGTGAAGTTGTCGACACTGCCGCCGTAGCAGAAAAACTTTCCTCCGAAATATATCGAGACTCTGTCGACGGTGCCTCGGCTGAGGATATTCACTTTTCCGCCGCTGTAAATGCAGAGGTTGGAAATTCTGTCGCCGCCTCCGGTTCCGCCCCCCTGCAAAATGGCTCCGGATGAAACGAAGACCGAGTTCATTGAACCGCGGGAATCCATATAGCCGATGGCACCGTAACGAAGGGTGACATTTTCAGCGTATCCGCCGGATGCGATATAGAGTGTTGCGGAACCCTGGTTCAGGTCCACGCCGCTTGCGGTTACGCCGATGGCGGATCCAAAAACCTCCAGCGTCTGACCCCCACTCACGGTTAAATTGCTGGACGTCTCTCCGGGGTCGATGGTAGAAGTTGTGTAGGCGTAGCGTGCAACGCCCGCCCCGCCGTGATCGAATGTTCCGAGCAGATGTCCGGTTTCATGGGAAATGATGTTGGCGATCTCGTCGGTCGTTTCGCCGCCTTTGAGAATGACGAAGGCTTTGTCGTTCTTGTTTTTGTTTCCGGAATCGATGGTTTCCGCGATTCCCGCGAAAGTTCCGAACGGTTCGAATGCGGAAGTTTTTCCGATGAACACGGTTGAATATTCGCCGGAAGCGGGCATATCCGCCGTAAAGACGACGTTCTGTCCCTCGAATTCCGCATTGAGTTTTGCGACGATCTGCGCGATCTGGTGTTCTGAAAGTCCGGCGTTTCCGACTTCCACCTGTTCAATCGAAAAGAGTTCGCCGTTGTAACTGGTGAGTCCTCCGTCGAAGTTCAAACAGATCAGCTGCGAGGTGGCTATTCGCGGTACGGTCATGATACCGCTGTTCATGGCGAGTGTCTGCGACATAGAAGGCCTCCTGGTTAAGAGCGTTTGTTTTTTTGTGTTGGTTCTTGCTGAAACGCAACTCTCAGTGGAATGTCCCGGAAGACTTTTCCTCCGGATATATATAGCATCGTTTCAGGCGCTTTCAAGTTTTTTTTCCCGTTTTTCCGAAAAAAACGGAAGAGTTCCCGCCGGGCGAAGATT
>URNE01000194.1 GCA_900549045.1 uncultured bacterium
CGTCTTCAGACGGGGGATTGTTTACAAATCGACGGTTTTAAAGCTGTCGGTTACGCAGCAGATATTGGCGCATTCCCGCTGAAGCCCTCCCCAAACTTCGGGAGCCAGTTGTGTTCAAATATCATCGGGGAAAAAACGGACGGCGTTCAGATACGCCGGACAAACAAAAACCGCTCAAAGTCATCAGACCTGGCGGCTCAGCACAGTACTTTCACAAGTACCGGAAAGAGAAATTGTATGGTGCGCGATACTGGTTTCGAACCAGTGACCCCTGCCGTGTGAAGGCAGTGCTCTACCGCTGAGCTAAGCAGCCATCGTTTCCGATGGTGCTTAATATAATGCTCTTCCAGGAAATTACAAATGCGTTTTTGCAAAAAAACCGAAAAAAGTTTCCGAATCGGCTTTTTACACAAAATTTCCTGTGTATTTCTCTGTTTTTCCCGTTGATTTTTTGCGTTTTGATGATACAGTACCGCATACACACAGGAGCGATGTCATTTGATGAAAAAAACTCTTGCACTTCTTATCTGCATTCTATCCCTGCTGGCAATTGCAGGAAGCGACGCCGTTTCCACAGCCGTTCAGCCGGACTCCGGGGAAACGATCTCCAAAACTGCGAAACCGGACTCGCCGAAGGTTCTGCCCTCGACGGCATCTTCCCGCCAGACAGTCGCCGCACCGGCCGGCGAACTCCCGTCCGCTCCCGAATCCGCCAGAAACGCCGCGAAAACAGCCGAGGCGAAACTTCATCCCGAACCGGAGCATTCCGCGGCACAGACCGAAGGAACTCCGCTGGAAACAAAACGGGCGGGACCGGAACAGTCCCCGGCCCAAGACTCCGCTCAAACGACAGCCTCACTCAACAAAACAGGTATTCAAATGAATTTTTTCAGCGATATTTCCTCCATCAGCACAGTGCTCATGACCTTCGCCGTCCTCGTTCTGATATGCGCGTGTTCGACGAAGCTCTCTTCCAAAATCAACATGCCGGTCCTCGTCGTCTTCCTTGCAATCGGAATGCTCGCAGGTCCCAAAGGTTTTGCCGAAGTGCCTTTCGGCGACCCGGGTCTGGCAAATGTCATCGGCACAATCGCCATGGCGTTTATCCTCTTCTCCGGAGGATTCGACACGAAATGGTCCTCCATTAAAAACGTCGTCACAACAGGCGGCATTCTCTCCAGCCTCGGAGTGTTCCTGACCGCGTTCTTCCTCGGCATCATCGCCTTTTATTTCTTCCGCTGGCAGTTGCCGGATAAAAACCTCACCTTTCTTTGGTGTCTGCTGCTCGGCGCCATCATCTCCTCGACGGATGCCGCCGCGGTCTTCTCCATTCTCCGCTCCAAAAGCGTCAGCCTCAAAGGAGATCTTCAGTCTCTGCTTGAATTTGAATCCGGAAGCAACGACCCGATGGCGGCCTTCCTCACAATCACCCTTGTTCCGCTCGCGCTTCACAGCATGGAAACACCCGGCGGCGCCGATCTCGACATCGGAATTTTCAAAGACATTTTTCTGAGTTTCATCGCAAAAATGACGCTCGGCGTAATTCTCGGAATCGCATGGGGAAAAATCGCAGTCTGGCTCTTCAATAAAATCAACCTCGACTACGACGGACTCTATTACGTCCTCGGAATAGCCGTCACGCTGTTTTCCTTCGGATTCACAGAACGGTTCGGCGGAAACGGCTTCATGGCGGTCTATGTAACCGGACTCGTCATGGGCAACAGCAAGTTCATCTATCACAACGGACTCGGGCGTTTCCACGACGGCATGGCGTGGCTGATGCAGGTGATTCTTTTCACAATGCTCGGTCTGCTCGCCGACCCGAAGCTGCTTCTTCAGAACTGGTGGATCGGACTTTGCATTGCCGCCGCCCTGATGCTCGTCGCCCGGCCCTTCTCGGTTCTGCTCTGCATGCTGAGAAGCAAATTCAACTGGAATGAACGGGTTCTCGTTTCGTGGGTTGGACTGCGCGGCGGAGCCCCCGTCATGCTCGCCACATTCCCGTTGATTCACAAACTTCCGGGATGCGAAATGATGTTCCACATCGTCTTCTTCATCGTTCTGACCTCGGTGATTCTCCAGGGCATGACCATCATGCCGGCCGCGAAAAAACTGAAACTGGATTTGCCGCTGAAGGTTCATCCGCGCGTTCCGCTGGAATTTGAAAACACCGGAAACATGGAAGACGAAATGCGCGAATACGAGATTCTGCCGAACGCGGACAACATCGTCGGCAAAAACCTCAAAACGCTCGGACTGCCCGCCGGAGCTCTCGTTCTGCTGATCCGCCGCGGTGAAAAGTATGTGGTCCCCCACGGAGAAACGAAACTCGAACCCAATGATTCGCTGATGATTCTCGGAAAACCGGAAGTGCTCGACAAAACCGGAAACTTCCTCGGAGTCGCCACAGAATCTTGAACAGGGCATCTCCGGACGGATCCCCCCTTCTCCGTCCGGCTTGCAAATACAACAACCAATAAAACTGAAGGAGAAGGAAAATGGAAGATTTCTTCAAAAACGTCTGGCAGATGATTGTCGACAGCAATGTCCTCAATCTCATCGGCGCAATCCTCGTCCTGCTGGTAGGATGGCTCATCGCAGTCATCGTCTCAAGCCAGGTCGCAAAACTGGTCAACAGAATCGGCGTTGATCAAAAACTCAACCGCTGCCTCCCGCAGGGAAGCGAACTGAAAGAAAAGTCCACGGCGAAATTCGTCGGACGCTTCGTTTACTATCTGATTCTGCTGCTCACGATTCTCGGCTGTCTGACAACCCTGAATCTGACCCAGACTGCGGAACCGATTCAGGAGTTCGTCGCATCTCTGACCTCGTATGCGGCGAAAATCATCGGAGCCGTCGCTCTCGCCTTCATCGCCTGGGTTGTCGCAACCGTGCTCCGCTACGGCTCGAACATGTTCCTGCAGATGATCCGCTTCGATGAACGCTTCGCCAAGCTCTCCGATGAAAAAGAGAACGAAACGCCGCTCAGCGCAACCGTCGCCTCCATCCTCTACTGGGTGGTCCTGCTCTTCTTCCTGCCCTCGATCCTCAACGTCCTGGAAATCAAGGGCATCACGGAACCGATTCAGCAGATGTTCTCCAAGATTCTCGGCTACATCCCGAATCTGATCGCGGCGGCGGCGATTCTCTTCGTCGGTCTGCTCGCGGCGAAAGTCGTCCGCAAGGCTGTGACCGGACTCATCGTCATATCCCGCGTCGATGCGCTCGGAGAAAAAGCCGGTGTCTCGAAGCTCTTCGGCAACAAGGGCCTCTCGTCCATGATCGGCGTCGTCGCATACGTCCTCGTTGCGATTCCGGTACTGATCTCCTCGCTCACCGCGCTGAAGATCGACTCGCTTTCCAACTCGGTTGCCGGCTTCTTCGACAAGCTCCTGAACGCGACCGGCGACATTCTCGGCGCGGCACTCCTGATCTTCGTCGCCTTCCTTGCCGGCAGCTTTGTCGCCGGACTCGTCTCTCAGGTGTTCGAGAACTTCGGCTTCAACCAGCTCATCGCGAAACTGGGCTTTGCCGCGAAGGATGAAAAGGAATCCAGCCTGCCGTCCGTCATCGTCGGAAAACTCGCATTCCTGACGATCATCTTCATGGCGGCGGTTGCGGCGTCCGACATCCTCGGATTCCTCGAACTCTCGCGTCTGCTCCGCACCTTCATGGAATTCGGCGGCAACATCATCATCGGCATGATCGTCCTGCTGATCGGCATCTGGATCTCCAACTTCGCCGCCGACGCCATCAAAGGCAAATGCGCGGACATCGTTGTTACAATCGTCCGTGTCGCCGTACTGATCTTCACCGGCGCAATTGCAATCCATAACATGAACATCGGCGGACCGATCGTTCAGACCGCGTTCACGCTTCTTCTCGGCGCGATCTGCATTGCAGTCGCCCTCGCCTTCGGACTCGGCGGACGTGAATTCGCCGCGAAAAAACTCGAAGAGTGGACAAAGAAATCCGACAGGAAAGACTGAACCCGAATTCTTTAGACCGACGGCTCCGCTCCCCCGGCGGAGCCGCTTTTCTTTTTATGCCGACCTTTTCCATTCCGCAATGGTTTCTGCCGATTCTCGGTTCCGCGCTCGGACTCGGCTTCTACGACATCTGCAAGAAACATGCCGTGCGCGACAACTCCGTCATGCCGGTTCTTTTCTTTGCCACTCTGACCGGTTCGCTGTTTTTTATTGTCGGCACTGCGCTTTTCGGAGATTTTTCATCCGCGATCCGCTGTACTCCGCACGTATGGTTTCTGCTTCTTCTCAAATCTCTTCTGGTAGGCTCCAGCTGGACATGCGTTTATTACGCGATGCGCGACCTGCCGATTTCCCTGGCCGCCCCGATCCGCGCGAGCTCTCCGCTCTGGACATTCATCGGCGGGCTCATTCTGTTTCATGAGATCCCGACTTTCCGGCAAGCGGTCGGCATGATCCTGATATTCGGCGGCTATTACTTTTTTTCTATTCTCGGCAAACTGGAGGGCTTTTCCTTCCGCCGCTCCCGCAGTGTGCATCTGATTCTTCTTGGCACGCTTCTTGGAGCGGCCTCCGCACTTTACGACAAATATCTTTTGAACTCAGTTCACATTCCGCGCGACACCGTGCAGCTGTGGTTTTCGATCGACCTGGTATTCATTCTCGGTCTGGCGTATCTGACCAGGAAACTGTTTTTCAAGCAGCAGCACGAATTTCATTGGCGCTGGACGATTCCCGCGACGGGGCTTCTTCTGATAGCCGCCGATTTTCTTTATTTTTATGCTGTAAGCATACCGGACATCCACATTTCGATATTATCCCTGGTCCGCCGTTGCAACTGTATTGTAACGTTCGGCTTTGGAGTCTGCCTGTTTCACGACACAAACATCAAGCGCAAAGCCCTTGCCCTGTTTTTCATTCTTCTCGGCGTCATCATCCTCGCCCTCGCCAAATGAGAAAGGATACAGAAGTCTATTTCACAGTCGCCTTCAAAAGCTTCTTCCAATCAGAAAATCTGGGTTCGACAAATTCAAAACTCCTCCTGGAACAGTATTCCCGAATCGCCTGATTCAGCCAGGGAATCTGCTCATCATCCGATTCCGAATCCAGAACGAAGGCAAAATGGATTTGGTTATCCATGAGCAGATTTGCAACTTCATTCAGCATTGTCTCAAATGTTGCTCTGGATTTCCCCAACTCATGCCATCTTGCCGAAGGAATCAATAGGACAAATCTTGGCTTGCTCCTGATAACATTCTGTAACTGGCGCTGGTATAACGAATCGGCTTCAACTAATAATCTATCCCTAAATAACACCTGAGTATTCTGCAAGCCCTTTTTTCAATAATTTAAAAAAAAAAGCCTTCCTTTCCC
>URNE01000195.1 GCA_900549045.1 uncultured bacterium
GGGGCGTCAGAAAAAACGGAGACTGAATCCGGTTTCCGTCCGGAAAACAATGTTCAGCGGAGAAAAAGTGCGTGTCGGCGAGGCGCTTGAGTTTAGCGCGGAGATGACGCCGGAGTTCCTTTCCGTCGCGTTTTCCGTAAAGGATCGCAGGCGCGGGGAGCGGATTCCCGGGCAGCCGTGGACGGGCGACTGTCTGGAGCTGTTTCTGGATACCGCGCCGGAGTCCGGCTTGGATCGGCATCTGCCCGGCGCGTCCGTGTACCGTCTTTTCGTTGTTCCGGTTTCGGCGAACGGTCTTCCGGCGGAACTCAGCGGAAGCCCGAATCTGGATTGCGGGAAAATCCGCTGGTCTTTGAAAGAAAACGGCGCGGATTACAGCGGAAAAATAGAAATTCCGTGGGAGGCGATCGGCTGTTCCGGTCCGCGCGAACTCGGGTTTGATATTATTGCGGACGACGCGGAGGGAACAAAGCGTCTTGCATATCATGCCTGGGCGGGCGATGACAGCAACTACGCTTCTCGTTTCCAGTTCGGACGGATTTTCATGGAAAGCCGGCGGGAATGAACATGCATGTTCTTTTTGACATTGACGACACGCTGACCAAGTACGGTTCTCATGCGATGGACCGTCTGTTTGCCGGAAATTTTCTGTTCCCGGTGATGGCGGATCTCGCGGAGGCGCATGGCATGGAACGCGCGGAGGCGGAACGGCGGATTCATGCGGAACTTGACGTCAACCGTTTCTGGGATTATCCGGATTTCTCCCGTGCGCTCGGACTTTCCTGGGAGGAGACTCTTCCGTCACTTCGCCGCTGGCATTGCGAAAACATCCATGCTCTTCCGGATTCGGTCCGTCTGGTGCGCCGCCTGCGGAAACTCGGGATTCCTGTTTCGGTCATCAGCAACAATCCGCGCCAGGGCTGTCTGCTGAAGCTGGAAATCTGCGGGCTTGCCGATCCGGGAAAGAACAGCTCGGTGTTCCGCAACATCTTTTCAACGGACCTTATGAAGGGATGCAAGGGGGATGAAGGAAGCTGGGACCGTGCGGTTTCCGTTCTGCGTTCACAGGGAGATGAAACGCCGGTTATGATTGGAGACAATTTTCTTGAGGACGGAGTTCTTGCGCTTCGGTCCGGTGTGGCGCATTCGTTCATTCTGAACCGGCGGAATCGGACGGATTTTGAGTCGATTCCGTGCATCCGCATTGTGCCTGATGCGGATGCCGTCAACTTGTATGAGCTGCCGGGTTCGTTTATAACGGCGTCTTAGAATCGGAGAAATTCCGCGGGGGGGATCGTGATGATCCGGGCTGGCTCGTCCGTGCCGGAAAGTTGACGAATCACAAGTTCCGCCGCCGTCTCCGCAATCTTCCGGAAGTCCTGAATGCAGAGAAATACAGGTCCGAGCTTTTCACGGTTCTCCGGAAGCAGACGGTCGAACGCCGCGGTGATGAAGCCTTCCGGAAGATCCGGAAGAATCTGCGATACTACAGTCGCATTGTTTGAGAAGACCGCCGGTTTGCGTATTCCCCGTTTGAGAAAAGCCGGAATGTTCTCCTCGGCAAACGGAATTCCGCGTCGCGTCAGTTCGTCGATCAGATGTTCGCGGCGGCTGCGGGAGACCGTGTTGAAATCCGGGAACAGGAGAATCGCGCCGTCCGCTCCCACCTCAAGCGCACGGTCGCAAAGTCCGCACATGGCGATCGTGTTGTCCGTGGTGACGGTCGGGTACGGGAATTCCGGAAGCCAGCGGTCGAGGAAGACCAGCGGACACGGAATATGTTCAAACAGCTGGCGGATCTGCGGAGTGAGGCAGTTGTCGCTCGTTGCGAATATGATTGCCGCATCGCAGATTTTCTGGGTGAGTTTTTCCAGTCTGTCGGCAAAAAGACGGCTCTGGTCGGGCGCGTATGACAGAATGAGGAGCGTGTAGCCGGCGCGGGAAAAAAGCTCGTTGAGCCTTACCGCCGCTTCGCGCTCCATGTTGTATTCGAGAGAACCCATGAGCAGGGCGATCATCCGGGTCCTGCCGTCCGCAAGATTGCGGGCGTTGAGATTCGGGATGTAGCCGTACTGCGCCGCAAGCTCCGTCACCCGGTCGCGCGTGCTCTGCCGGACCCGCGGGTCGCCGCGCAAAGCACGCGAAACGGTGGACGGGTTCACGCCCGCAATTTTTGCAAGATCATGAATCGTGACATTGTTCATTTGAGTTTCAGCGTCCGGATTTCAAACGGCTTCAGCGTCAGTTCGATTTTCCCGTTCGTTGCGAGATGCGCGGCGCCGTCGGTCCATTCGAGCAGATCGGTTTCCACCGCCCGTTCGGCGTTGCGCAGAGAGAGGATCGCTTTTGATTCCGTCCCCTTCGTTTCAACCAGGCGGATGACAAGGCAATCCTCTTTTTCCGCTTTTTTGAGAACTTCGAGCGAGACGGCGTCCGATTCGATTGCGACCGGAGGCTGAATATCCGCCGCTGCTCCGTCGAATACGCGCGGCGGACGGTTCAGGAGCGCGGCTTCGCGCATGACATTGGAATGAATGAGCGAACCTTCGTGCGGAAGGAGCGAGTAGGTGAACTCGTGGTGTCCGATATCCGCGGTCGGGTCGGGCTCTTTCGGCGAACGCAGCAGGGCGAGATCGAGCACGCTCTCTTTGACCTTGCAGCCGTACTTGCAGTCGTTGAGAAGCGCGACGCCGTGTGAGTCGTCGGAAATGTCTGCATAGCGCTGGCAGACGGTTTCGAACTGCGCCATGTCGCGGCTGGTGTTTTCGTGCATCGTCCGGCGGATGCAGCCGTACTGAATGTCGAACGAGGCCTCGTCCGCGAAAATGTTGACCGGAAACGCCGTGCGGAGCATCTTGTGCGATTCGTTCCAGTCGACTAGGGTCTTGAAGTCCAGGCGTGTTCCCTCCGATTCCAGAACAACGGTCTGCCGGATGACGGAATTTGAAATCTTGAGTTCAAATTCAAGCGCGGAGCGGAGCCCTCCCGCGAGGATTTTATGTGCGCGGATCGGAACCGGATGCTGCGCCTTCTGGCGCGGATAGTAGACGTCGATGTCCCATGCATCGTAATCCAGCGGATTGTCAACATAGAACGAGAAGACGTTTCCGCTTTCACCGGGTTTGAGGATGGAGCTTCCCGTGAGCTTGTCGGTCGCTTCGATCAGCCGGGCATCCGGCGAGAAGACGTAGCGGACATTTTGATTTTCGAGCACAAGATCATCGGATTCGGTCTCCGCCGGAAGCTCCGCTTTTGCACCTTTGCGGAGTACGGTGAATGAGAGTTCCGGCAGATGAACGCGGACTGTTGTGCGTCCGTTTTCATGCTGAACGGGAAGTTCGTTTCCGGCGGCGTCGAGCACGCGGAAGCCGTTCCAGGTTTCGGGAAGCTCAACAAGAGCCGTGACGCCGCAGGAGAGCGAGTTGAGAATGGTCGCGGAGCCGTCGACTTTCGGGAAGAGTTCATCTGTGGCGCGCTTCATCAGCGATTCGCAGAGAACGAGAATTTCCGCATGCTGCTTCTGCGTTGTCTCGTAAACCATTCCGATGGAGGAGCCGGGAATGATGTCATGGAACTGATTGAGCAGCAGAAGTTTCCATGCACGGTCGAGCTCCTTTGCCGGGTAATGCGCGGCGGGGAGCATGGAGCAGAGAAATTCGGTCTGCGCGAGCATCTGTTCGCATTTCCGGTTTCCGCGTTTGGTTCGCGCCTGCGTGGTGAGCGTGCCGCGGTGAAGCTCCAGATAGAGCTCGCCTTTCCAGACGGGCAGTTCGGCGCGTTTTTCATTGATGATTTCAAAGAAACGATCCGCCCGGCCGAACTTGTAATGCGGACAGCCGTCGAGAGCGGCGAGACGTTTTCCGCGTTCGATGTATTCAGGGGCGGGACCGCCTCCGCCGTCGCCGATGCCGTAAAGACTCATGAAGTCGGAGAGCGTGTCGCCCTCGGTGTAGCGCGTCTGCGCCTCCATCAGCTGCTGCGGGCGGACTGCGGAATTGTAGGTGTCTTCGGGCGGGAAGTGGGTCAGAACTTCACTGTTGTCGATCCCTTTCCAGAGAAACGACTGGTACGGGAAGCGGTTGAACTGGCACCAGGAGAGTTTCTGGGTGAGAAAGTATTCGCATCCGGCTTTCCGGATGATCTGGGGGAGGGCGGCGGAGTAGCCGAAAACATCGGGAATCTAGAGATTTCTGACGTCAATGCCGAATTCATCTTTAAAGAAGTTCTTGCCGTGGAGGAACTGGCGGATGAGGTTGCAGTCCGCTTCGACCCACATTCCGCCCTGGATTTCCCAGCGTCCGGCGGCGACGGCCTGTTTGATTTTTTCGTAAAGAGCCGGATAGTGCTCTTTGACGAATGCGTAATGCTGAGCCGAGGATGCCCCGAAGATATACTCCGGATATTCTTCGATGAGTGCGATCTGGGAGCTGAAAGTGCGTGCGCACTTGCGGATGGTTTCGCGGACGGGCCAGAGCCAGCCGGTGTCGATATGAGCGTGTCCGACTCCGTGCGCCGTCATCATGGAGCCGGACGGAGCAACCCGGAAAATCTTCTGCAGGACTTCACGCGCCGCGGCGGCGTTTGCGGGAGTTTCGTTGCAGACGTCCGCCGCCTTGCTGATGACGGAGAGGAAGCGGCTGATGCGGAAATCCCCCTGCGGAAGCCCTTCCACGAGCGAGATCAGCACTTCCAGATCGAGATAGAGATTCCAGACTTCGCGGTCGAATACGGCGAGGTCGCAGTTGATGAGCGTTCCGGTGAAACTTTTGCGCGGGTGATCGAAACTGATTTCGCGTGTCTCTTCATGAAGGAGCCCGAAGAGCGAATTGGCGGCTCCTTCAATCCAGAAATCCAGTTTGGTTCCCGGTTTGATTTTTTTGAGCGGATAATTGTTTTTGTAGTAATCGCTGGAGTAGACGGTTCCTCCGGTGAGCCCGTAAACGGGAGTGCCCTCCGTGTCGAAAATGAGCGCTTCGCCGCCGATGTTCATCAGCAGGGCAAGTTCCTTTCCCAGAAATTCTTCCGGAACGGTCCCGGTGACATGGAACCACGCGCTTGACCAGTTGCGTCCCCAGATTTCCCCTTTCCGGATGGGCGCGTATGCAAGGGAGAGGCGGTCTTTGAACTCCACCGGTTCCGCGGAAGGCGCGTATTCGCAGTTGAGTTCGATTGCATGCGGATGGATTGCGCCTTTCACGCGTGAGGCGAATGTTTTCGCGCGCATCAGATAGAATTCAATTTCCCGGGGGAACATCACAGTCTCCTTTTTTTGTCTTTTTATAAAATACAACCGGTTGCAAAAAAATCAAGAGATGAAATGAAAAAAAAAGGGTTTGGAGATTTGAATGCGAATGAAGCGT
>URNE01000196.1 GCA_900549045.1 uncultured bacterium
CACCGCTTCGCGGAGGTTGAGGAAGAGGGGATCGGAATTCTTTTGCAACATGGAATTTTTCCGGATGAAGAAAACGGTATTCGGTAAAAATAAAAGGATCAAATTTTCCCCGGCCGCGGTGTATGCGGCCGGGGAACGGTGATTACTTCTTCTCTTCCGGTTCCGCGGCGGGAGCTTCGCCCTCGTGCGTCTCCATGCTCTTCGGAAGAACGTAGGAACTCGAGTGACGGTCCTTCGGAATGACCGTGAGCCACTGGCCGTCGCCGATGTCAACGACTTTGTAACGCTTGGCGTCCTCCTCGCGGTCGTAACCGATCGTGGTGTTGCGCGGAATCTGATTGTGCTTGTCGATGATGGCGTTGCGGATGCGGCAATGCTCGCCGACGTCGACGTCGTTCAGCAGGATGCAGTTGTGAACGGTCGCGTAGCTGTGGACGAACACCGAGTTGAAGAGAACCGAGTTCGTGACCGTGCTGCCCGAAACAATGCAGCCGTCGCAGACGATCGAGTTGATCGCCTTGCCGATACGGGGAAGCCCGAAGGTGTCGACATCCTCGTTGTGGACGAATTTTGCCGGCGGAAGGCTGAAGTGGTAGTTGTAAATCGGCCACTTGTCGTTGTAGAGATCAAGCTGCGGCTGGGTGGCGCGGAGATCCATGTTCGCTTCAAAGTAGGCTTTGAGAGTTCCGACGTCGCGCCAGTAGGGTTTCTCGCTGACCGCCTGACCGGGGATTTTGTTGGAATAGAAGTTGTAGGCGTAAAGACGCTTGGTGCCGACGAGGCTCGGAATGATGTCCTTGCCGAAGTCGTGCGAGCTGGTCTTCTGGTTGTAGTCGTTCTTGAGAAGAGCGAGCATGTCGTTCGTATTGAAAATGTAGTTGCCCATGGAGGCGAGGGCCATGTTCTTGTCGTTCGGGAGCGGCGTGGGATCCTTCGGCTTCTCCTGGAATCCGATGATGCGCCAGTCCTTGTCGACCTGGATGATGCCGAACTGGCTCGCTTCGCTGATCGGAACCGGAATCGCGGCGACCGTCGCAATGGCGTTGTTGCAGCAGTGGAAGTCGACCATCTGGCTGACGTCCATCTTGTAGATGTGGTCTCCGCCGAAGACGGCGACGAGATCGGGTTTGAAGTCTTCGATCAGCGCCATGTTCTGGTAAATTGCATCGGCGGTTCCGCGATACCATGTGCGGTCCTGGGTCTGCATCTGCGCGGGAACCGGGATGATGAAGCTGCCGCGGACCTGGGTGGACGATATGTTCCAGCCGTTGATGATGTGTTCCATCAGACTCTGTGATTTGAACTGGGTCAGAACGAAGATGCTGTTGATTCCGCTGTTGACGAAGTTGCTGAGCACAAAGTCGATGATTCTGTATTTTCCGCCGAAGGGAACGGCGGGTTTCGCGCGCTGGTCGGTCAGAGGAGCAAGCCGGGTTCCTTCGCCGCCTGCCAGGATCATGCCAAGTACGGACGTTCTCATTTTAACCTCCTTATAAAAGATAGTGTTGGTTTTCCCATCAGATACAATACAGATTATTTTCAAAAAAACAATCTCAATTTGCGCGGAAAACGCTCTTTTTTCGTTTTTTTTCTGTTTGAAACATGTTTTTCTCCGCTTGATATTGTCCGGGGAGCGGTTATATTGCAGAAAAACAGGAGACTGCCATGCGGAGAATCATGCTGAAAGATATCGCGGCGGAACTGGATATTTCCATTTCGCAGGTTTCGCGCGCTCTGAACCAGAAGGGGGAAGTCGCTCCGGAAATCCGTGCAAAAGTCCTCGAACTCGCCCGGAAAATGAACTACAAAAATCTCTCCGTCCGCCACAAACGCACGATCGCGGTCATCGTCAGCTGGTTTTCGGAATTCAACGACGAATTGCTCAATGAAATTCTCATCCGCACCAAACGCCGCGGATGGCGTTCTGTCGTCATCCCTTATCAGAACATCGAACTGCTCAACGATCAGTTCTTCGACGGGGCGATCATGATCTCCGGCGAACGCATCGCGATGAAATGGCACGAACGCTACAGCATCCCGCTCGTCGTCATCAACAACTTCGGGTCCGCCTTGAACCACATCTGTTCCGTATTTCCCGATGCGGACGGTGAAGTCCGTGCGGCGATGGAGCATCTGATTGCGCTCGGACACACCCGCATCGCCCGCATACGCGGCTGCAGTCCCTGGTCAACCGGAGAGGAGCTCGCGCGCGGTTTCGACGAGTTGTGCCGGATCGCGGAAGAACACGGAATCCGCGACACCGTCCGGAACTGTTTCGGAGCAACTCTGGAGGAGAAAATCGCCCAGCTCCGCTCTCTGATCGCGGAAGGGTACACCGCATTCCTCGTGGTTCGCAGCAACGAGTCGCCGATTCTGCTCGACGCCATCCGCAAGTGCGGCAGACGGGTCCCGGAAGATGTCTCTCTGGTAACCTACGAATCTCGCGGAGTCTCCGCGTTCCAGAATCCTCCGCTGACAACGCTGGAGTATGATTATGCGCGTCTTGTCTCTTCCGCCCTTCTCGAGCTTGATCATGCGATGAACGGAAAAGAGACGAAATCGCGTATCATTGTTCCCGGCAAACTGAACGTCCGCGGAAGCACGGGACCGCACGTTTCATAAACTCCGCTTTTCTGAATTCTGCTTTACTCCGCATTCGGCACGATAATGACTTCGACGCCGCGTGCGCGGATCTCCTTCAGCCGTTCATGATTCTCCGGGTCAAAATCGGTGATGAGTACGTCGATATCCTCCCAGGCGGGGCCGCGCGCATAGGCTTTCCTGCGGAATTTGCTGTGGTCGGCGATGAAAATGAGCTTGTCGGTGTTCTCCGCAATCCGGAAAATCATGCTTGCGGAGGGGGAATCCACATCGAGGAGCCCGCGGTCGTCAAGCGCACAGGCGGAAATGAACGCAAGGTCGGTGCGGTAGCGCGTGAAACTGCGTTCCGCCTCGGGACCGGTGATGATGTCGCTGTGCAGATCGACGCTTCCTCCGGCGAGAATGACGTCGGGGCCGCCTCCGGACGGAAAGCGGTCCGCGAGAATCCGGCAGATGGAAAGCGAGTTCACGATCAGCGTTCCGTGATCCAGATACATCCCGAGAAATGAAGTTGTCGAACCGCCGTGGATCGCGACCGCCATATCCGGTTTCACAAGTCCCGCCGCGCGTTTCGCAAGCCGCTGTTTTTCCGCAGCGAACCATTGGCCGCGCAGAAAATACGGGATGCGGATGTTCTGTTCCCGCACAGGCTGGCGGACGCCGCCGCGCACGCGCCGCACCAGATTCAGCTCCGCGAGCCGGTTGAAGATGCGGCGGACGGAAACTTCGCTCAGCGGGAGAAACTCCATCGCCGCTTCCGTCGTGAGCATCTCATGGTCGTTGAGATAGGAAAGTATCTGCCGGTCGTAATCGTTTTTCATCTTTGAAATCCTCCTCTCATGCAAAATAGCACGAATGAAAAGAAATGCAAGAAGAAAAATGATTGTTCGGTCATAAAAAGTGAACGGAATGAATATTTTGATGAAAAACAGCTGCATTCCGGTTGCTTTTTATGTTCCGAATGATACTTTAAAGCAAACCTTAACAAGGAGTCTTTATGCGTAAAATGATTGTGAACGGGCATCGCGGTTTTCCGGCGAAGTATCCGGAAAACACACTGATCTCTTTCGAAAAGGCAATTGAACTCGGCGTGGATGCGATCGAATACGATCTGCATCTGACCCGCGACGGCAAGCTGGTCGTCACGCACGACGATGAAGTCAGCCGCTGCAGCAACGGACACGGCGTTGTCGAGGAGATGACGTTCGACGAGCTCCGCAAGCTGGATTTCGGGTCGTGGAAAAGCCCGGAGTTCGCCGGCGAGAAGATTCCGCTCTTCTCCGAAGTTCTGGATCTCGTCGCGCGCAAGAAGCCGGGACTCTTCCAGCTGGTCGAGGTGAAGCGCCCGGATGTCGAGTGCGCAAAGCTCGCGATGGCGGAACTGAAACGCCGCAATCTGATGGATCAGTTCTGCCTGGTCAGCTTCCACTGGAATGTGCTGACGGAGATGAAAAAACTTTATCCGGAACTGCTTCAGCACGGCGATCCGAACGAGTCGATGCTTTGGAAACCCGAATTTTTCAAGGGCATGTTCCGCGTCGGTATTTACTATGAAACCATGTCCAAAGAGCTGACCGACTGGTTCCATTCGCAGAATGTGCTGGTTGACGCCTGGACGATCAACACGGAAGAGCTGCTCGACAGGATGATTGAGATGGGCGCGGACAGCATCACCTCCAACGATCCGGAGCTGATGCTGCGTCTTCTTGAAGCGCGCGGGATGCGCTGAGGTTGAAACATGACGCTGACGGCATTCACCCTGATTCTCGCATCGGTGATTCTTCATGCGCTCTGGCACTTCATCTGCAAGAGCGCACGTCCGGTTCCCGCATTTTACATGGTGGTTTCGGCGTCGTGCCTCTGCACGACTCTGCCGTTTGCGCTGACATCCGGGATTGACCTGACGCGTCTGCCTTCCCGTTTCTGGCTGATGCTGCTCGGCGGCGGGCTGAGCGGGATGATCTGCGATATCGGGCTCTCCCGCGCATATCGTCTCGCGGATGTCTCGCTGGCGTATCCGCTTGCGCGGGCGCTTCCGGTGATCATGACGGCGTTTGCGACGCTTCTTCTCGGAATCGGAGCGAAGCCGTCTCCGCTGGAACTGTTCGGAATGCTGATCATCATGTCCGGCTGTGTGCTGATGCCGATGAAGAATTTTTCCGATTTGCACTGGAAGAATTATTGGAACCGGGCGTTGCTCGGCATTCTCGTCGCGGCGGCCGGAACGACTGGCTACACGGTTTTCGACAGCGAGGGCGTGGGGCTTCTGCTGGCGAACGAGGATGTCGCGCGCTGGCATGGCGCCGCCGCATATTCGAGTTTGAGGGAATCGGTTCTGCTGCTGACCCTTTCCGGATATGTCTTTGCCGTTCCGCACGAGCGGGCGAGAGTGACGAGGGAGTTGTTTTGTCATCCGCATCCGTATTTTGCCGGAATCGGCGCGGCGCTTGCGTATCTGCTGATCCTGATTGCGATGGGTTTTGTGACGAACGTCTGTTTTGTCCAGGCGTTCCGGCAGATGAGTCTTCCGGTCGGAGTGCTGCTCGGAATGTTTTTCCTGCGCGAGAAATGTTCCGCCGCGAAGCTGACGGGGGTTGGCCTGATTGTCTGCGGTCTGATCCTGACCGTCCTGTAACCGGCGGGGCGGAGGATGTGTGTGTTGAGATCGGCGTCCAAGTTTCCGGGAACCGGTCTCTTTTTTCTTCCGCCGCGGGAAAAAGCTCTCGCCGGACCGGGAATGCGGAAAATTTCAATATTG
>URNE01000197.1 GCA_900549045.1 uncultured bacterium
TCTTTGATTCGGACCCGCATATCACCGGAAATGCGTTCGGTCAAACCCTTTTGCACGGAACGGCCGCCCTTGCGGAACTCCAGCTGCGAAACGCCGAAATGACGGAGAAAAAGCGCGAAAGATAAAATCCTGCAGAATTGCAGCTCGAGCACGAATGCGCACTTCCCGCAAAACGCAATTCGCAGAGGAATACTTCCGTCAGCTCGACCACAAACTTGCCCCCGCAATGGAAGGAACGAAAATTTTCGAGCAGCTTTGGGATAAGGTCAATCCGTCGCCGCTCTTAAGTTTCTTTTTATCTTGTCGACAGAGTCCGTGCTTGCGGATTCCGCTTTTTCAACATCATTTGTGTTTTTTGAATTCTCACTGCACGGCCACAATGCTCTACAGGAGAGAGGTCCGGGGAGAAATTAATTTCCTGTTTCTTCTTCATAAAAAAGCATGGCGTCGTGAGGCGGAATGCGAACGGTTCCGGAGCAGAGCCCTCTCGGATGCAGCAGCTCGCTGAGGGCGGAGTGAAAACCGAATTCGGAGAAATCAACCTCCATCTCCTCCTGCGTGTCGTTGATGACCGCCAGAGCACGGCGTCCGTTCAAAGTCCCAGTGAAAATGATGTCCCATTTCCGGTAGTCCCATTTTTGAGGGAAAAGACCGGTCATGTGCAATTCCAGACCGAGATTCAGAAGCGTGCGTTCGTTTTCCGAAAGCAGATCGTAACAGTCGCTGGTGAATGCAACGCCGCTCAAAATGGCGGAAAGCGCGGAGATTCGGCACTCTCCTGGCGTCAAAGCCGAGCGGTCGTGACGGACAATCAGAACGTCGGGATCGGCCCGGAACCAGCAGTCGAAAAACCACCATCTGCTCAGCGAGGCGTGAACCGCACTGCTCATCATCGGCCATTCGGCTTTGGTGTCATTGCCGCAGCGGCAGTGATCCGCATAGCCGAGACACGCCAGGTAAACCGGGGAGCATGCAAGAATCGTGGCGTCCGGAAGCGCCTCCCGAATGCATTTCATCCCAAGACGGAACGCGCTGACCGCCGTTGCCGAAGGATCGTGATACTTCCCCGGATAAAGCCCGTAAGAGAGACCATCCAGCTTGAAGTAGCGGAATCCCCACGCATAGAAAGTTCTGCAGACATTCCGGATATGGTTGCGGACCTCATCATTTGTCATATCCAGAAAGCCCCAGATGTGGTTCGGCGCAGGCGACCAGCCCTGAACCAGCGCGGGAGCGCCATCCGCCTGCCTGACAAACCAGTCCGGATGCCCGCGATAGACTCGGCTGGCGGTCGACGCGACAAAGGGCATGAACCAGATTCCGGGAACCATTCCCGCATCGGAAATGCGGGCGGCAACAGATTCCATCGAATCCGGCCACTGTTCACAGCGTTCCAGCCAGTCGCCCTGATACGGCTGATATCCGTCGTCGATCTGCATGATGCGGACAAGCGGCTTGCTTCCGTTTCCGGCGGATTTCAGGATCTCCAGATTGCGGAGAAAATCTTTTTGAGGCAGATTTTCATAATAGTAGTACCAAGAACAGTATCCCGTCACATGCGGAGCGGGGGGAAGCTCCGGAAGGTTGTTCGCTTTCCGGACTTCTTCCGCATATTGCACAAGCAGAGTGCGCCAGTCGTCTCCGGTCAGCAGCAGAACACGTTCCGGAGTTTCTCCTTTGCGGATTTCCGGCTGCCAGACGTTGATTGCATAAAATTTGTTCGCGTGTCTGACGGCGGAAAAATGGGTGAGCGAACGGAAGGCGGTGAGCGCTCCGGCGAGAATGTAGCACGATTTCTCCGAATCGCCGATGATGATCACATCGTCGCTCGTGTATTCGCTCTCAAATGCGGAGGCCGCACGGATCGGGGCCAGTTCCTCCCGCAAACCCATTCCATTGGTTGTGGAATAGAAGAAAAAGGCGTTTTCGGGAAGGTTTACCCGGTACTCCGCCCGATAGCCGCTCTCCTTGCGAGGAACGGGATCGATCAGTTTTGCATCTGTCATTACCAGCACCAGAAGAAATGGTTTGTGTATTTTGAACGTCTGAACTCGTACGGAAGCAGGAAGTCGAGGTTTTTCCCCTTCCGTTCCAGACGGACCGGGAGTTTGTCGATTCCTCCGGCTCCCGAGGAATTGTAGACTCGCAAAGCGATGCGGTTTTCACCCGCTTCGAGCAGCCCGTCCGCGTCAAACTCCCAGAGCCGCGCACCGGGGCCGCCGAGATAGCCGTTGTAGATTCCGACCGGAGCAGGAAGCTTTTTGCCGTTGACGTAAAGATCGCTCTGCTGTTCCGTCCGCTGGAAGGTCGGAATATCGCGCAGCCCGTTGACATGGAAGTAGAACTTGCCCTTCGGAGCTTCCGGAAAACGGACGGTTGTGAAATACCATGCCCAGCCGTCGTAAGCGGAACCTGGAGCGTTGTTCGGCAGTTCGGGATTGCGTTCGGTTACGCCCTGAGCTTCCCAGATGATTCCGGGAATGATCTTCCGCAGTTTTTCCTTCGGACATTTTCCATCCGCAAAGCCGCGCGCTTCGCCGTCGCCTTTCGGATCGGTCGCGAAGGTCCATCTCCTCCGGCTGAGATCCAGCGGAGAATCCGAAAAACGGATGCGGAAGGCGTTTTCGATATTCAGATTGGAGAACAGAACCGACCAGATGCGCAAGGCTTTGCCGCGCGCCTCGCCGGACCGTATACGCGCCGGATCAACTCCGCAGACGATGAGTCTTCGTCCCTGATAAACACCTTCTCCGGCAAGTCCGTTCGGCGTAGTTTTGACATCGGAGACCGCCTCTTTGAAACGGAGGGATTCCAGTTCAGGAAGCTCGAAAAAGTAGAAGTCGCACGCGCTCAGTCCGGAGAAGACGTGTCCCGCCGATGCGGGGAAGTCGGTTCCCGGACGCAGATCTTTCAGCAGTTCGAGCGTTCCGGAGAACTGACCGTTCCAGTAGCGCGGCCAGGTGCTGCACCAGAGTTCAAAACTCTTTGCATTCACCGCGTCCGCAAGCGTTCCGGAGAACGGCAGACGGACAACCGTCGAGACATCTCCAAGCCGGGCAAGAGTTCCGCCTTTGCCGAGAACTCCGACGGAGGAAGCCGGATTGATTGCGATTCCCAGAGACGACAGAAACTCTTTGCCCGTGTCATCGCCGCTGTAGCGGACGCCCGGAAGAAGCACAGAGGGCGTTTTCGCAAATTCCCGCAGAAGATTGTCCGCAAGAAGCGTCGCCGCCGGATCAATCCCGTAACGGGAAGTGACGTCCGCCATGCAGAGCAAAAGGCGTCCGCGTCCGGAACGGGCTTCCAGGACCACGGCTTCCGCGCGGTCGTAGCCTCCGGTGATGAGCGGACGGAAGTTTCCGTAGGACGGCAGTTCCACGGTGCGTCCCGCAACCAGATTCCGGTTTGTGAGGTGGGGAATGGCGGCTCCCGGAGCGATACCGTACTGATAGACCGGATGCGGAACGACTTCATTTGCCACACTTTCCGCCCGCACGCGCCAGAAGGAAAGATCTTCGTTTTGCAGACATTCGGCAATTGCGGAATCCGTTGCGGCGATAAATGCGTGTTCCAGCCGCCGTTCCCGCGCATGATATCCGAACCTGGTGGAATCGTCCTGTTCAAACATCAGAATCCGTCCGCCGCGGACAAGGAACTTTTCCAGATGCTCCGCCGTTTTCGCACCTTTGAAGGCGTTGCGTTCCACGATGATCCGGGTGATGCGCGCGGGAACCGGAGCGTTTTTATCCAGACGTTCCGCTTTCAGACCCGTTTTCGCAACGAACGAACCGTCACCGATGACGCCGAGTCCGGAAATTTCCGGATGCTTTGCGGAGCTGACGGGGAACAGTGTGAGCGCGAACTCATCCGCAACTCGTCCGTCAATGAAAAGAGCGAGTTTGGCGGGGGTGCGTTTCGCTGTCTGCGGCAGGTTAAAGGCAACCGGAACGGCGAGCGTTTCCCCCGGTTCCGCCGCAAGTTCATGCGTGACCCGTGCACATTCCTTCCCGTCGACGGAAAGCCGGAGCTCCGCGATGAAGGAGCGGACGAGAAGGTCGTCGTTGACGGCGAAAATGGAGCGTTCGATTCTTTCTCCGCCGTAATAGTTGTGATCCTGTGAGAAGAGGTCTCCGGCGGGACCGGCGATCATGCAGAAGAGCGGCTGCATCTCCCGTTCGTAGATGTCTGCGAAAATGGTCGGCTGAATGCGGTTGCAGGACTCTCCGTACTTTTCCGGCCACGGGCGGTCGGGGAGTGCGCGCAGACAGTAATACCAGCTGTTCATTTTCATCCACTGGTCCTCGTAGCTTTCCGCGAGAGGCATGGTGAAATATTTCCAGGAAAGGCGGCGTCTGTCCTTCTCCTTGAAAACCCCTTTTCGCGGCGCCGGCATGGAATACCAGAGGCGTCCCCACGGGGTTGCGGAGTCGACGCCGTTCATGCGGTAATTGCGCATGCTTGCACGGAAAATCAGTTTTTCCGCTTCCAGCCAGTTTTCAAACGCGCGGTCGCCGATGAAACGGGCGGCGGCTTCGAAGTTGACCATGCGCCAGGTCTTGAGATCTTTCTTTCCGCTGACCGGGAACTTGTCGTCGCAGTGCTGCAAATCCATTTCATGAATGGAGCGGCAGCCGGCTTCATAGATGGAGAGCGGCAGTTTCCGGTTTTCCCTTGCCGCCCACGGCGCGTGAAACATCATGCGGTCGAGCAGATTCAGTCCGCCGGTGGGGTAGTGATGACTCATCCGCATGGAGCCGGGCAGATTTCCGGTTCCCTGTGCGATGTAAAGCCGCTCCGGATCGCCCCGGGCGAAAAGCGCCTGACGCTTTTTCAGGAATTTTTCGATTTCTTTGGCTTTCGGACTGTCCGGCATGAAATCATCGTCTGTCTGGAAGGGCGTCAATCCGAGTCCGTTGAAAATGAACTGTCCGTACGGGTCGCTGATATAACCGATGTTGGCGGGATGGTTGCGGTAACGGCGCAATTCCTCAAGAGTGTCCGTATCCGCAAGCTTGTCGGAGATTGGACAGAACGCCAGAAAACCGTGTTTGTCAAGCAATTCGAACAGAGTCTGGTTGTTGCCTGCGCTTCCCGCGTGGAGATAGACGGCGTTGAATCCGAGTTTTTTGACGTATTCGAAAAAGCCGGGGTCGTAGACTTCCGAGGCATCGCCGGCAACCGGAGTATGACGCAGACGGATCGGGTTCCCGTTCAGGAAAAATTTTCCGTTTTTGACTTCAAACGTTCGGAATCCGAAGGAGACTTTTCTTTCGTCCGTCAATTTGCCGTTACGGTCGAACGCGCGGACAACAGTCGAGCAGAGGTGCCGAGTTGCCGGGTTCCA
>URNE01000198.1 GCA_900549045.1 uncultured bacterium
ATAAGGAATTCTGCAAAATGGCACGCAAAACCTTTATCGCCGGAAACTGGAAAATGAACAAGACCGCCGCCGAGACGAAAGCTCTCGCGGAAGCTCTCAAGGAAAGCCTCGCCAAGTTCGGCGACACGGTCACCATGGCTGTCTGCCCGACCTTCACCAGCCTTGCGGCCGCGGTTGAAGTCCTGAAGGGCTCGAACGTCAAAGTCGGCGCTCAGAACATTCACTGGGCGGACAACGGCGCGTTCACCGGTGAAATCTCCGGCGCGATGCTGAAGGAAATCGGCGTGGAATACGTCATTATCGGTCACAGCGAGCGCAGACAGTACTTTGGCGAAACCGACGAGACCGTCAACAAGCGCATCAAAGCCGCTCTGAAATATGAACTCAAGCCGATCGTCTGCATCGGAGAGACCCTCGCCGAGCGCGAAGGCGGCAAGACGAACGACGTTCTCGCCGTCCAGCTCAAGGGCGGTCTCGCCGACCTCACCGCCGCCGATATGGCGAACATCACGATTGCCTACGAGCCTGTCTGGGCGATCGGAACGGGCAAGACCGCTACCCCGGAAATGGCGCAGGAGACCCACGCGTTCATCCGCAAGACTCTGACCGACATGTTCGGTGCTGAAGTCGCCGAGAACACGGTTGTCCAGTACGGCGGCAGCATGAAGGCCGAGAACGCCGCTGCTCTGACCGCTCAGAAGGACATCGACGGCGGTCTCATCGGCGGCGCCGCGCTCAAGGCCGACTCCTTCACCGCTCTGATCGAGAACGCCCAGAAGTAATTCCGCGTTTTTCAGCTGTTTCCGCTCCGCGTCCCCGCAAGAGGTCCCGCGGAGCGGTTTCATTTTAAATTTCTGTTGAAACCCGACAAGTACCCGACAAGTACCCGACAAGTACCCGACAAGTTCTCAACCGGAAATTCCCGCATTCTTGATTTGATTCGAGTTCTTGGAGATAAAGAGCTTTCTCTGAAGGAGCTGCTTGTCCTGTTGTCATTGAAAGATCGTGAAAGCTTCAGGAAATCTTATTTGGCCCCCGCCATTCAGTCCGGCTTTGTCCGCAGTCTTTATCCGGACTCTCCGCGTCATCCCCGTCAGAAATATCTTCTGACCGAAAAAGGTCAGGCATCCCGGCGGAGCCTGGAGTGATTTTTCCCTTCACCCTTCCGCGTGCTCGCGCTGACGCTGGACTTCGGCGATGAAGTTGCTCAGATGCATTAAATCCAGTTTGCCGCTCGCGAGAATCGGAAGTTTGTCCACGCGCCAGTAATTCTGCGGACGCGGAATCCATAAGTTCGGGATGCTGCGCTCGCGGAGCTGGGCGTTCATCTCGTCCGGCGTCATCTTGAAGGCGTCGGTGTAGAGGACAACCAGGGCTTCGCCTTTCACAGGGTCGGGAATGCCCGAAACGGCGATGCAGCGCTCCTCGGAACCCGAAAGCTCATTCATGACGCACTCCAGCATCTCGTGCGGGACCATCTCGCCCGCAATCTTGCTGAAGCGCGAAAGACGGCCGCTGATCGTGATGTAGCCGTCAATGTCCATGCGCGCAATGTCGCCGGTGTCGTACCAGCCGTCGGGGCTCAGAACCCGGGCGGTCTGGACGGGGGCGTCAAGGTAGCCCTGCATGACGTTCGGTCCTTTGACCAGCATCAGACCGTCGGTGTCGGGCGGAAGCTCTACGCCGGTGACGGGATCGACTATTTTCACGCAGATTCCGGGCATGGCGGCGCCGATGCTGCCGGGATGCCCGATCGTTTTGCCGAGCTCCAGAATCGAACTGCCGACGTTGATCGAAACAATCGGCGCAAGCTCCGTGCAGCCGTAGCCTTCCACAAGGGTGATGCGGCCTTTAGTGACCGCCGAGAATTTTTCCGCAATGTCCGACCGCAGTTTTTCCGCTCCCACAATCGCGAGGCGGACCGAATCAAACTGTTCCGGCGCGCAGCGGCGGAGGTACGACTGCATGAACGTCGGCGTCGCAAGCAGAATCGTCAGCTGGCGCTCCTTCAGGGCGCGTCCGACGAGCGTGCAGTCGAGCGGCGAAACCACGTAAACCACTTTGCAGGCGACAATCAGCGGCATCCAGAATCCGGTAGTGAATCCGAACGAATGGAACAACGGCAGATTGCCGAGAATCCGGTCTCGACTCGTCCAGCCCATCACACGCATGAACGAATAAATGTCTCCGTTGATGTTGCGGTGTGAAAGCATGACCCCCTTCGGTTCGCCGGTCGAACCGCTCGAAAACAGGAGGACCGCCGTTCCGAAGAGGTCGCGGTGCGAAACCGGCGCGGCGATGTTCATCAGCTCCTGATGCGGCAGGACAATCGCGAGGAACGCCCACCAGAGTTTGGAGGCTTTCGAGATTTTCTGCGCGATGTCTTCCAGAAAGACCATTTCCGGCAGAGGTTCGCGCTTGAGTTTGGCAAGGAACTTCCGGCTGGTGAGAATGTGTGTCATTTTCGCTTTCCGGATCGAATAGCGCAGCGTTTCATCGGAGACCGTGAAGTTCAGAGGAGAGGGAACTTTGTCGGCAATCAGCACGGCGAGCAGCGAAACCGCGCTTGCGACCGTGTTCGGCAGGAAAACTCCGACGTATTTCGTTTCGGCGGGAACCAGGCGGCGTATGACGCGCGAAAGCACAAGCGCTCCGACAAGCGTCTGGAATGCGGTAAGTTTTTTGCCGCCGAAGTCTTCCATGATGACGCGGAAAGGGTGTCGTTTCGCGTGTTTGGCGAGCTGGTAGTGGATTGTGCGTTCCTCGGTTCGCGGCTGCAGTTCCGATTCCGCACCCAGTCGGCTGACCTCCTGACGGAGCTGGAAGGCGGAGAACGGTTTCGGCACCGGGGCGCCGATTGTCACGCTTGCCGGACAGGGGATCTCTTTCGGAATGCGGAATTTGACTTTTCCGTAGTAGAGACTGAAGATGCTGCCCCAGAGCATGCCGAGACAGACGGGGATCACCGGGACGTCAAGTTCTTCCGGGAGCATTCGTGAATAGCCCTCCTTGAAGTCGTCGGTCAGACCGTTGCACGTGACTTTTCCCTCCGGGAAGACGCAGACGATATCCCCGTCGCGGAGAGTGTTTTTGACGCGTTCGAACATCTCGTGCATCCGTCGCGGACCGTTTGCCGGGACTTCGATGAAGCCCATCATGCGGGCGAATGGATGAATCAGCGGGCGTTTGTAATAATCCTCGTGCATCAGAAAATGGATTGTGCGCGAGGTGCATGCCGTAATCAGCATGGCGTCGATGAAAGACGCATGGTTGGAGACCAGCAGGGCGGGACCCTGTTCCGGAATGTTTTCCGTTCCGCGGATGCGCAGGGAATAGAGGGTGCGGGTCAGCAGCACAACGAGGAAGCGGAGCAGAAGAAGCGGCTGGAGGATCATCGCGGCGAGCGTTGCCCCGAGAGTCAGCAGCGCTATGGTCACGAACATCTGCGGCGGTGTCAGCGCGGGCATGATGTGAACCGCCGATTCCACCCATGCCGGCGTTTCATCCGGAAGGTTCGCCGCGCCGATCATGACGAGAAAAACGACGGCGGAGGTCAGCAGAACGACGGCGAAGCTCAGGGCGTTGGAGAGCGCGAGCGCCGAACCGCGTGCGGCCGGAGCAAGCCTCTGCTGGAGAAACGCGCGGAGGGGGATGATGAAGAATCCTCCGCTGATTCCTCCGCAGATCAGCCAGAGGAGGGCGAGCGGATGCAGGAGCAGTCTGCCTGCAGTCAGCGCCGGCCCCGGGCAGCAGACTGCGAGCGGGAGGAAAACTGCAATGCCGATTGCTCCGAGCGGAACAAAACCGAGTTCAATCTTGCCGCGCGAGAGGCGTCCGCCGAGATAACAGCCGAATCCCATTCCGATTGCGGGAGCGAGCTGGAGCGCGGCGATTTCGAGGTCACCGCCGAATTCCGGGAGCGTGTATTTTGCAAAAAGAACGAGCAGTGTCTGAATCGCGACGCCGATTCCGAGAAAGAAGGCGTCGCCGAACGCCGCGAGGAAGATGGAGAGCCGCCCGGTAAGCGCTTTCCAGCCGAGAACGAGACTGCGCATGGTTCCGACGCGCTCGCGTCTGCGGTGGCTCTCTTCGTATTCCGCTGTCGGTTTGACTTTGAATGCGGCGACGATTCCGAGGAAGGACCCCAGGATGAGGAATGCGCCGGAGATGTAGAGGTCGTTGCGGATTGCGAGCCCGGAGGAGGCGAGCCATGCGGAGACGGTTCCGGAGAAGAGTTTGATGAGCGGAGCCGCTCCGACTCCCGCGATTGCCGCGATGAACGACGCCATGCCGATGTCGCCGTTCGCTTTGGAGAGCTCTTTTTCCGAGAAAGTTTCCGGCAGAATCGCCTGGAACGCCGGACTGAAGAACGACGTCTGGGCCGTCATGAGGAACATCACGCCGAGCAGGGATCCCATTCCCCATTGTGCGCAGTTGCCGAGACAGAACATGCCGAGGATCATTACGAGCAGTTCCCAGAATTTTGTGAGAATCAGCACATAACGCTTCTGTACGCGGTCGGTGAGGGCTCCCGCCGGGGCGGTCATCAGCAGAAACGGCAGAACGTAGGAGACAGTCATCGCGAACATGAACGCCGCGTCGCGGAAGTATCCGGCGCCGGAACCGATCACCGCGAGAACGGCGAGCATTTTGAATGCATTGTCGTTGAACACTCCGAGGAACTGTGCGAAGAGCAGCGGAAAGAGGCGTTCGGAGTACGGTCTGGAAGCGAGGTAGCCCGGCATGGCGATTCACTTCCCGTTATTTTGCACGGGGAATACGGATGCGGTCGCCGATGCGGAGCATATCCGATTTCATGTTGTTCGCCTTGCGGATGGCCTCGACGGGGATTCCGTAGACTTTGGAAATTTTGCTGAGAGTGGCGCCGGGCTGAACGATATATTCTTCGTAATCGGCGACCGGTGAATCGTTCCGTTCCTGCGGCATGGCGGCGGCGTCGGAGAGTTTCTGCGCGAATTTTGCGAGCTGCCTGTCGCGCTTTTCGGCATCCTGTGTGATGGTGCGGCGGAGTTCCGCCACTTCGCGGGCCGCCTGTTCGCTGCTGCGCGTCGCGGCTTCGACCTGACGCTGAAGAGTCTGCATGCCGGCGTTGATGCGGGCGTTTTCATCCTGGAGAGAGCGGACCTGCTGGGTGAGCGTTCCGACGAGCTCTTCATAGTAGCGTACGGCTTCCTGCGGATTGCTGAACGACGTCTGGGCCCAGAGCGAGCCGGCGGCGGTGAACGCGGCGGATGCGAGAATCAGTTTTTTTATCATAAGACACCTCTCTTTTGCTTTGACTCAGTATTATACAGCCGGATAAGGCGTTTTGCAATCATTTA
>URNE01000199.1 GCA_900549045.1 uncultured bacterium
AACGGGGGGACGACTATGAGCTTTACCACACATTTCAGCGTCGTAAACAATATCGGAGATGAACATTCTCCGGCGTGGAACCGTTTTTTCCAGCAATATCAGCCGCTTATCAAACTGCATGGAAAAGACTGCGGCATTCCGGAAAACTCCCTCGACGATCTCGTGCAGAACGTCATGCTCTCAGTTTTCAAACAATCCGCGACTTTCTCGTATGACAGTTCAAAAGGACGGTTCCGCGACTATCTCAGAACCATTATCCGCGCCCGCGCAAACGATATGCTCCGCGCCGTTTACAAACAGGCGAAAGTCCTTGATTTCACTCCAGACGAGGCTTGTCTCGATGATCTCTACAAGGCGGAATGGCAGGATTATATCAAAAAGGAAAGCCTCCGCAAACTCAAAGAAGAATCCTCCGCGGAGCATTACCAGCTTTTCTACATGCTCGAAATCCAGAACAGGAGCGTCCGCGAAACGGCGGATTTCTTCGACATCCCGAAGGCAACCGTCTACTCCATCCGTCAGCGCATGGAAGAAAAACTGCGGCAAACGGCAAAAGAACTGGATGTCTGACCATGCCCCAGAAAACGCCGTACATTCCCGATTTCAATATTGTGGAGCAATGCGGCCAGGGCGGAAGCAGCACGGTCTGGCTCGGCGTCGATTACGACGGTATCCGGCGCGCAATCCGCATTATTGATCTCGTGCGCGGACGCAGCAGAGAACAGATCGAAGCCGAAAAAAACGCAATCTCCCTTTACCGGAATGTCGCAAACCGCCACGAAAACCTCCTCGACATTCTCTACATCGGGAAAACAAACGAATATCTTTACTATGTCACCGAGCTGGCCGACGACACGGGAGACGTGCAGTCGCGCTACAATCCCGACACTCTCGCCTACCGCATTTATGCACACAAGCTATCCAAAGAGGAAATGCTCAACTGCATCTCCGAGATTCTCGACGGAGTCGAGCAGCTTCATGTGAACGGAATCGCCCATCACGACCTGAAACCCGAAAACATTCTGTTTCTGCATGGCAGGCTCAAAATCGGGGATCCGGGACTCATGGCGCCGATCCTGGAGCCCGCGCACGGCGGCACCACCGGATACCGTCCGACATGGAACGATGCGGACGGCATTGCGGCGGACATCTATGCCATCGGAAAAATCATCTACTGTCTCTATTCCGGAATGGACGCCTCCGACTTTCCCGTTCTGCCCTCCGGACTCAAGCTCCGCAAGGTCGCCGCGCTGAACCGGATCGCGCTGAAATGCTGCTCGGAATCGCCCGAACGGCGCTACAAAAACGTCGCCCAGATCCGGTGCGACATTGAGAATCTCCGGAACCGTCCGACATGGCGTTCCCGGTTGCGGATTGCAAACGCCGTTTCAACTCCGCTGCTGATTCTCCTGCTCCTCGCGCTCGCTTTTTTCCATTTCAAGCCGAAGGCGGAGGCACGGATGCACCGCATTCCGGAGAAAACCGCGCTCTCCCGTTTCCATGCGCTCCGCGCGGCGGCATCCGAATGGAATCTGAAAAGCACTCTGGCCGCACTGCAGAATCTGCGCGAATGCTCACCGGAAATAAACGAGGATCCCGAATTCCGCGATTACTTCCGCACACTCTCCGACCATCTTGCATGGCTCGGCGTCTATCATCCGAAAAACGACATGCAGTTTATGCTGCGCGACTTCCTTGGAGCCCTGAAGTCGCTCAAGCCGTCCGAACAGGAGGAGAACATCGTCAAACGCACTCTGCAAATGACCGAAAAAGACGAACTCTGCCCCTCCATGCTCGTTCTTTACTACCGGATTACGCGCCGGCAGGGAAACGCCGAGAAGGCGGAGAAAATTCTTCAGGAACTCAAAAATTTCGATATATCCGGACTGAACCGCGTTTCTGCGGCAATCTGCTGGATCCGTCTTGCGCTTCTGCTCACGCGGGAGCAGAGATTCGACGACGCCCTGCTCTTCGCCCGACACGCCGAAAAGCTCGCGCCGTACTTCTACGGCGCATATGTTGTCCAGTTCCAGATTCACTATCTGCGGAAAGACTACGCCGCCGCGGCGGATGCGATGCGGCGGCTGTACAAAATTCAGCCCGACAACATTCTTCTTCCGAATCTCGCCGGGCTGCTCGCGGATCATGCCGCGCAATAATAAACCGCAACGGAATCAGATCAGCTCCGTTTTGCCGTTTCTCCGAGCGGAAAGACGTTTTCCGCCGGGGAGAAGCAGGTTCTCAATCGAAACGTCCTGCCACTTGTCCGGCATTCCCCGGAACAGGCGGAGTTTGCCGAACTGCGAATAAGCACACATCTGGGTGAAGGCGTCCAGGAATCCGCCGCAGCCGTCCAGCTGCATGACTTCGTTGTCCGCTTTCGGCTTCGCAATGTCATGACGGCGGTGCGCGATCAGACTCAGCATACGCGGCAGATAGACCGTGCAGAGCCCCTCATTGACGAAAATCTCGCGCCAGATGTTGAACAGCTGCATCGGCGCCTCGTGCAGTCCCACGCGGGTGTAGATGATGTTCGCCCACGGAATGCACCATTCGCTCCACTGTCCGAAGCCCATCGCAATCCAGTGATCAATGGAGTTGGCGACAATCTCCTCCATCTCCGCATCGGGATGTTCCGGAAGCGAATCGAACGGCCAGATCGAGCCGAGGTGCGAATGGTGGCGGTGACAGTTCGCGAGGTCCTGACCCTCCCAGATTCCGATACGCTTTTCGGCGCGTCCTCCGTAATAATCGTAGCCTCCGACAACCGAATAGGGCGGAACGCGGTCGAGAATCTGACGCCAGACGGGGCGTTCCTCGCGCTTGAGAACGGCGGAAATCTCAATCAGAATCATCGCAAGTCTGCGGATTGCCGCAAGCTGATACGACGGATTGCGTCCGGCAACCGTGGTCATGTCCGGATTCGAACACGCATATTCCGCGGAAATCGCAAGCGGGATATTGAAGTCGCGGAGCATCTCCTCGTAGCCGCGCATGATGCCGTAGATGTAGGGATACGCGCGGTCGCGCAGGAATGTAATGTCCCCGGTCGTGCGCCAGTAATCGTAATAGAGCAGAGCAGTCCACGCGCCGCACGCGGGATCCATGATTGAGCCCATGCTGATCCAGCCGCACTGAATGCCGCGGTCGTCCACCGCATGGGTCTGCCAGAGCGCATCGTCAACACCGAAGAGCGCGTGCGCATTGTGCTTCATTGCCGACTGGAACGCGGGGGATTCGATCAGGTCGAACAGCGGGAGCATGTGCTCCGGAACGCCAAGCTGGGCAAGCGGACCGTAAATCATCTGAACATTGACGTTGAAATGGAAGTCGCCGGACCACTTGGCTTCCTGATACTCCTCGTGCCATGGACCCTGAAGACCGCTCGCCTTGCCGAACGGACAAGTTGCCGCGCCGAGCTTGTAGAGATTGAAGTCGTAGAACCGGTTCCACCAGGCGTCGGGCGTGGTAACGCGGGCGGTTTTCGCGCAGAACTTGCCCCACCAGTCCGCGGCGAAAGCGATCTGCTCCGCACGGCCGGAGTCGTCGCCGTCGTCGTCCGTGAAGATCTTGAATCCGTAATCCGTGCGGACGGCGCGGAAGGTCATGCCGGGATCTTCCGGAAGGACAATCCGCCAGCCGTCTTCCAGCAGTTCATACGGAGCAACGCCGCGTTTTCCGTTGAAATCGCGGACTTTCGGGAAATCGGATGCGGGATGCAGTGAAACGCGCGTGATTGCGTGCGACGGATCATCCACGTACATGATGTTCTGTTTCAGCGCAACAACGAGCGAAACGGATGCGCCCGAACTCAAAGTCACGCGCAGCGTCCCGGTTGCATAGGTCAGCTCCGCAGTCACCGGACGGACGCCGTCCGCAAAGTGGAAATCGAAACGTCCGACCGCCAGGCGGCGGGGACGTCCTTCAAACGTCTGAGTGCGGTGCAGAGTCTCGTTCAGAGAATGGTCGAAACGGTGGGCTTCGGCGTATTCAACCAGACGGCTGTACGAGTCACGTTCGTCGATCAGCTCGCCGCCCCGGTGGTCCCAGAGGTCGTTCTGATTGACCGTGAGATTGAGCGTGTCTTTGCCCCAGACCAGCGCTCCGAAGTTGCCGTTCGCCATCGGGACGCCGCAGTGCGGACGCTCCAACGGGAACGAAAAAGTGATGCTTGTGTTCATTTCTTACCCTTTTTTATGTTTCTTTTATCAGAAATAATACCGGACGACCGCCAGTCTCAGCAGCTTCTTCCGGTATTCGGTTCTCAATTTTTCCACTTCCGCGCGGAAAAGCTCCTGGCGGATGCTCTCTGCGACCTCGCGGAACGGCTTTTTCACGGCCGGAATCCGCGCGGCAACACGCAGGAAATAAAAGCCCTCCGGTGTTTCGACGGGACCGGCGACCGTGCCCGTTTCCGCATCCTTCAGCGCGGACTGGAACTCCGAACGGAGCGAGCCGCGGTCAATCGTTCCGATTTTTCCGCCCGTCGACGCGTTCGGGCCCTCGGTGTTCTCCCGGGCGATGCGCGAAAAAACGGATTCGTCCGCACCTTCCAGCATCTTCGCCAGATCGCGCACAATTGCGGTGGTGTCCTTCCCCGCATCCTTGCGGACGAGCAGAAGCTGAAGCGAAATCTGTTCCGGGGAAGTCCATTTCTCTTTGTTCGCTTCGTAATATTCGTAAACCTGACGCGGAGTGATGAAGACCCGGCGGTCGCAGTGCTCCATCAGCAGGACGTCGACGGCGATTTTCTCCCGCGCCTTCTCCCGGACTTCACGGATCGTCGCACCGAAGGATTTGAGACGCCGTTCGAGTCCGGCGCGCGTGCCGTCGCCCATGCTCCGGGCAATGGAATCCACAACATCCTCGACATGCTGTTTCTTTATGTCGAACGGATGCTCCCGGTATTCGCTGTAAATGAGCTTGCGGATCACGATCTCCTCCACAATTTTGCGGCGAACCTTCGCGGTCTCCTCATAGAGGCGTTCGCCGGTGAACATGGAAGCCAGACGGTTCTCGTCCCGTCCGCTTTCGAGCATAACGTCGAGCAGAGTCACCGGCTCGCCGTTCACCGACGCGAGGACGGAGTCAATGCGCGATTCGCGTCCGAGCTCCACCGTCCGCTCCTGCGCGTTCAGGCTGAAGGCAAACAGAGAAAAAAGCAGAAGAAAGAAATATTTCAGCATAATTTGAGTTCCCCTTTTTCAATTTTCCGGATTTTGTCGCGCAGTTCGGCGGCGCGTTCGAATTCAAGCGCCTCCGCGGCCTCCATCATCTCGCGCTCCAGTTCGGAGATGATCTCCGTAATGTCCGTCTGTGAGAGTGGAGACGAGGATTCTGC
>URNE01000200.1 GCA_900549045.1 uncultured bacterium
CATCAACAAGCATGGAGAGATTGAAAATGTGCATGTCAAAACCATTCGCGGAAAAAAGGTATGTAATTCCCCCCGTAACCGTCGTCACCAGCACGAGCAATCGCACAATCCGGCTCGTGTAATACTCCGGGACACGGAAACCGGAGGTCAACAGCGGACGCACAAAGATTCCGCCGCCAAGTCCCAGCATCGAAGAGACGATTCCGGTTGCGACTCCCGTCCCGAATGCAATCCGGGATTTGCCCCGCGTAATTTCCGGCATCCGGTCGTTGTAACACGCCGTCCGGCTGCAGAGAGTCTGAATCACGATAAACGAGATGAACCCGATCAGCATCCACTGAATCGGACGCGTCGAGCCGAACGCGGCAATCAGTTTTGTGTTCAGCATCTTGCCGAGCAGAGAAGTCGTCATCGCGCCGAAAGCAAGCGGCAGAACGAGCGTCCGCCCCGGCTCGCCGCGCTTCCAGCCGATCTCCGGAGCCTGTTTCGCAACCGTAAAAATCGTGGAAGGAACCATCTGGAGGAGTCCGATTCCAACCGCCTCGAACGGCCCCATCCCGAGAATCAGCATCGTCGGAACCACGATCCAGCCGCAGCCGACTCCCCAATACCCGCCGGACATCATCCCGAGAAACCCGACCAGCGGAGCTGCAATATAAAACAATAAATCCATTTACTTCTCCGCGTCAATTCCCGCACAGCGCCGGGCAATGAAATTCAGAATCAGACGGTCGCAGCTGAACCGGACGTCGTTGTGTGCGTGTCCGCCCAGCACGAAATGCCGCGCATCGCGATGTCCAACCTCGCGCAGAGCGCACGCCATATACGCATTCTCCTCCGCACGCGTCGGCATATCTTTCCCGAAATCTCCGGAGATAAGCAGGACCGGCGGAAGATCGGCGGAAACATACTTGAGCGGAGCGTATTCATCGATCACCGGAGCCCAGGCGTGCTCCCTGTAATGCAGATCGCGCTTGACGGTAAAGTGCGTTCCCATCTGTCCCGAAACACTCAAAAGTCCGGCAAGTGAACGGTTGTCGCATCCATATTTTTTCAGCAGAGCCGGATTCATCAGCACCATCGCCGTCAGCCATGCGCCCGCACTGGTTCCGCCAATGAAAATTTTCTTCGGATCGCCGCCGTATTCCGCAATATGTTTCATCACCCATGCGGTTGCAAGCACGGCATCTTCCAGAGAATCAAGAGCGTTGTATGTTCCGTCGGAGAGACGGTAACGCGCACCGATGACACAGAGTTCGCCGTCAACGCACCGCAGAGGAACTTCAATTCCGTCCCCCGTCAGACCGCCTCCGTGAAAATAAAGCAGAGTCGCAAATCCGCGTTTGTTCTTCGGGATTCCGAGGTAGAGTTCCTGTTTCGGAAGTTCCGCGCCGTAACGGACCATTGAAATCTCATATTTTCCCGTCTGCAAACCGAAATGCCACTTCCAGTTTTCCATCATTTTCGCCGATTCTCCTTGAAAAATTCCATTTCTGAACTATTGTATACAATATACAGTATTTTTGCATTTAAAACAAGAGCTGAGCTGGGAAAAATGCTGAAAAAAACAAATCTTTCCATACAGGCGTATGATGAACTGGCAAAACGGATTGTTTCCGGAAAATTCACCGCGGGTGAAATGTTGCGGGAAGAAAAAATATCCGAAGAATTCGGAATCAGCCGGACGCCCGTCCGCGAAGCTCTTCAGAAACTTGAGGCGGAAGGACTTGTCGAACAGCTGCCGCGCCGGGGTTACCGCGTTTCAATGCCCGACGAAGAGGCGCTCAATGAACTGTTTCTCTGCCGCGCCGAGCTGGAAACCGCCGCCCTGCGGCTCGCGCTCCATGAAATTCCCGTTTCCGCAATCGACGTCTTGGAAAAGAAAATACGCAATGCCGCGAAAAAACGGAGCATCCCCCTTGCGCTGGAAGCAGATACGGCAATGCACGAGCTCATCATGGATTATGCGGGGAATCGTTATCTGTGTTCGCTGATCCGCCAGTTCATGCGGCAGACAGCCCCGTTCCGCCGGCTTCACAATCTGGAAAATCTGCAGGAAACTGCGGAACAGCGTCTTCTGTTTCTGAATGCGTTGAAGCAGCGCAATGCGGAAACCGCATCGACACTGCTTCACGCACACATTCTGCAAGGGAAAGGCAGATAATCACTCGTAACGCAGAGCTTCGATCGGGTCAAGGCGCGACGCTTTCCAAGCGGGATAGAAGCCGAACACGATCCCGACGAACGCCGAGACGAACACCGCCGCCGCAACCGCTGCGGGACTCGACTCCACCGGCCAGTTCAGGTAATGATTCACCAGAACCGCCGCGCCGTGTCCGATCAGAATTCCCAGAATGCCGCCGATAAGACAGAGCACGATCGACTCCACAAGGAACTGGCGCAGAATATCGCGCGACCGCGCGCCGACCGCCATGCGCAAGCCGATCTCACGCGTCCGCTCCGTCACCGAAACCAGCATGATGTTCATGATGCCGACTCCGCCCACGATCAGCGAAATCAGCGCAACTCCGAGCAGCAGGTTCGTCATAACCGACGATGTTCCGGTCAGCATCTTCATGAACTCCGCGGAGTTGCGGATGTGAAAATCGTCATCCTGATTCGCCTTCAGACGATGCCGCTCCCGCAGAAGCGCCGTCACCTCGCTGATCGCCTCGTTCACCTTGTCGGGAGAGACGGCGGTCAGCAGAATCTGGTCGATATGAATGAATTTCGGAACCAGCAGCGTATCATCCGCCATTGTGTCGACAGGGGCGGGATAGAGCGCGACGCCCTCCCCCGGATAGAGCGCGGAGGGAGAAGTCGCCGCGGTGCTCGTCGTGCTCGTCGCCGTTCCGGTTTTCAGCCCGGTCAGACGCAGGCGCGCCGTGGTCCACGGGAGAACGATCACGTCGTCCTCGTCCATGCCGACCATGTTCGCGCCCTTGGTCTGGAGCACGCCGACCACTTTGAATGCCGTATTGGCGATACGGATCTCGCAGTCAATCGGAGAAATTCCTTTGAAGAGTTCGCGGACGATAGTCGAGCCCACCACGCAGACGCGCGCCCGGCGGTTGACCTCCCGCTGATTGAAAAAGCGTCCCTCCGCAATCGTCCAGTTTCGGATCTGGAAAAATTCGGGAGCCGAACCCTGAATCCGGCTTGGCTGGTAGTTCGTTCCGGAAAAAATCGCCTGTTTGCCGTTCGCGTTCACCACGGGAACCGCAACGGCGACGGCGGGACACTCCCGGTTGATCGCTTCGCAGTCTTCCGGCGTGAGAGACATCTGGGAGCCCGAGCCTTTCGAAACTCCGCCGCGCCGGTCCGCTCCGGGAATGACCATCACCGCATTCGCCCCCATCTTTTCAATGGATTCGCGAATCGAATTCGAAGAACCGGTGCCGATCTCCATCATCGTAATGACGGCCGCAATGCCGATCACGATTCCGAGCGTCGTCAGCATGGCGCGCGTCGGATTGCGCAAAAGCGCCTTCAACGCAGTCGACAGAATTGAAATCAGGCTCATAACGAACCTCCTTTCCGGTACTCGCCGTTTACGACAAGACCGTCCTGAATATGAATGCTCCGTTTTGCAAAATCCGCAATCTCGGTCGAGTGAGTGACCAAAATCACGGTTATGCCTTCGCGGTTCAGTTCGGAAAACATCTCCATCACCTCTTCGCTGGTGCGCGAATCGAGATTGCCGGTCGGCTCATCCGCGAACAGCACCGGCGGATGATTGATCAGAGCGCGCGCAATCGCCACCCGCTGCTGCTGTCCACCCGAAAGCTGGGAGGGATAATGGTAAATCCGTTCGGAAAGCCCGACACGTTTCAGCATTTCGATTCCGCGCTCACGGCACTCCTTGCGCGAGAGCCCGCTTGCCGTATAAGCCAGCGGCATGATGACATTGTCCAGAGACGTCGTCCGGGGAAGCAGATTGAAGCTCTGGAACACAAAACCTATCTTGCGGTTCCGCACCATCGCGCGATGATCCCCCGAGGCGCGCCCGAGTTCTTCGCCGTCGAGCAGATAATCCCCCGAAGTCGGACGGTCCAGGCAGCCGAGAATGTTCATCAGCGTGCTCTTTCCCGAACCGGAAGCGCCCATCAGCGCCACGTATTCCCCCTTGCCGATCGTGAGCGAGATTCCCTTGAGAACAGGAACGTCAATCTCTCCGAGCGAATAGGTTTTCCGGATATCTTTGAGTTCGATAAGAGGCATGGCGCACCTCCTTATTTTTTCTTTGCGCCCGGATGCCGCGGCGGTTTCGGAAGGAACGGACTGCCCGCATTCCCGGAATTTTTCCCCGGCGCGGCGGCAACCGCAACCGTTCCGGTGACAAGCTCGTCTCCCTCTTTGACGTCGCCCGAGACGATCTCCGTCTGAATGCCGTCGTTCATGCCGAGTTTGACTTCAACCGGACGGATTCCGTTCTCTGAAAGCACCCAGAGAATTCGGGTGTTGCCTGTACGCATTCCGATCGCCTTCGAAAGCGTTTCGCGATACTGCGCGGGAAGAGCCGCCGCATCGGGAACAAAGCGCAGCGCGGCATTCGGAGCGGAAAGAGCGCCTTTGCGCTGCTCCTGAATAAACTTTACGTTCGCGGTCAGATACGGAAGCAGCCGTCCGCTGGAATTGTCCGTCGACACCTCAACAACATACGTCACGACGTTCTGCGACATCGTCGCGTTCAGACGGATCTTGTGCACCTTTCCGGCAAACGTCTCATTCGGGAAGGCGTCGACCGTGAACTCCACCGGCATTCCCGGTTTCAGCGAACCGATATCAGCCTCGTTGACCGAAACCCACACCTGCATCCGCCTCAGGTCTTTCGCAATCAGAAACAGACTCGATGCGCTCATATTGGAAACAACAGTCTGACCGATGCTGACCCGGCGGTCGATAATCACGCCGTCTACGGGGGAAGTTATGGTGCAGTATTCAAGGTTCCGTTTCGCCTTGTCATAGGAAGCTGTCGCGCTTGCAAGGGACGCGTCGGCTTCCGCAAGCGCGGCTTCGTTCACGGCAACCGTCGCGGTCGCGGCGTCGAACTCGGCCTTGTAGTTGTCATAATCGCTCTTCGCCATCGCGTGCTGAGGATACAGACGCTGCGCGCGTTCCCAGTTGTTCTTCGCGAGAACGAGTTTCGCTTTTGCAAGTTCGATATTGGCTTTGGAGCTCAGGATCGCGGCGTTTGCTTTGAGCTTCTGCGCCTCCGCGGAACGCATCTCCGCATCGTAAACAAGATCGGGGTGCATTAGCCTTTGCCCTGGTACACGGCAATGTGACACAAGGCATACCCGCCTTCATCATAGGCGTTGTGCTCGG
>URNE01000201.1 GCA_900549045.1 uncultured bacterium
TTCCGGCTGTTGACAAGGCCCTTGCGGTTATAGAGTTTTTGTGTGCGCAGGGACGGCCGGTGACGCAGATTGAGATCAACCGGAGCGCGGGCGTGACCGCGACGACGGGCTACCGGATCGTGCAGAGTCTGATGAAGCACAACTGGATCCGGCGGAATCCGAACAACACGTATTCACTCTCCATCGGCATGGTCGGGGTTCTGATGCACTCGCAGCGGAACGGTTTTCTGTTCAGCTCGGCGCAGTCGGTACTGGATCGTCTTTCCACGGAAACGAAACTGACGTGCAAACTTTCGATCCGCCAGTGGAATGAACAGGTTGCCGTGCTGCGAGCGGAATCCCCGGAGCCGTTCGCGGTAGGCGGGAAAAACGGCGTGCGCTTTCCGGTGATTGAAGGTTCGGTGGGAGCCGCGCTTCTTGCGGGAGAAGCCGATGATGAAATCCGGGCGCTTGCCGAACGGACGGCGGATGATATTGCGGAGAAGCGGGATGCGGCTCTTCTTCTGCGGCGTGTTTCGGAAGTCCGCGCGAAAGGCTGGATTTTCAACCGCGGGAACAGCCGCTGGCGCGTGGATGCGCTCTCCATGCCGGTTCACGATTCCGGCGGAGCTGTTGCGGCGGCGCTGACGCTGCTCGGCATTCAGGATGATTTTACGGATTCCAACCTTCCGAAACGGGTTGCTGCGTTGAAACGCGCAGTTGCTGAAATTGAAAAAGAACTCTAAAATTCAACATAAGGAACGAAAAAGATGAAAATCGATCCCTCCACACTGAAAATCACCGACGTCCGCTTTGCGGATATCGACGGTGCGCCGAAACGCTGCACACTGATCAAAGTCTACACGAACCAGGGGCTTGTCGGCTACGGCGAAGTCCGCGACGCCTCCAGCCGCACGTATGCTGCGATGCTTAAGAGCCGCATTCTCGGTGAGAATCCGTGCAATCCGGAAAAGATCTTCCGCCGCATCAAACAGTTCGGCGGCGATTCGCGTCAGGCGGGCGGAGTCTGCGGACTCGAGCTGGCGATGTGGGACCTCGCGGGCAAGGCCTGGGGCGTGCCGGTCTGGCAGCTTCTCGGCGGGAAATACCGCGATAAAATCCGGTGCTACTGCGATACCGATTCCGAAGGCGGCGGACGCGACATGGGCAAAGCTCTCAAGGAGCGCATGGCAAAGGGCTTCACCTTTCTCAAGATGGATCTCGGCATTGAACTGCTGATGGACGTTCCCGGCGCGCTTTCCGCTCCGCTCGGCTTCCTTGAGAAGATGCGCGAATACAAACACACGGTTTTCAGCACGCCGCACGGCTCGATCGACCCGCGCGCGATGCGCGGAGAGGCATACGACCTCTTCAACACGGCGCACCCGTTCACCGGAATCCATATCACGGAAGTCGGACTCGACTATCTGGAGAAGTACATGGCGGACGTCCGTGCGGAGATCGGCTATGAAGTTCCGATTGCGATCGATCACCTCGGACACATCCCGCTGGAAGACTGCATCAAGCTCGGCAAACGTCTTGAGAAATACAATCTCGCCTGGATGGAAGACCCGGTGCCCTGGCAGTATACGCAGCAGTATGTCCGTCTTGCCAATTCCACGACGACTCCGCTCGGAACCGGAGAGGATATGTATCTGAAAGAGTCGTTCAAACCTCTTCTGGAAGCCGGCGCGCTTGCGGTCATTCACCCCGACCTGCTCACGGCGGGCGGAATTCTTGAAACGAAGAAGATCGGCGACATGGCGGAAGAGTATGGCGTCCAGATGAACATCCACATGGCGGAAAGCCCGATCGCCTGCATGGCGGCGGTGCACGTCGCTGCGGCGACCCGCAACTTCATGGCGCTCGAACTTCATTCCGTCGACGTTCCGTGGTGGGGCGACCTGGTCAATCCCGCGCTCCGTTACGACGGCGGTTACATCACGGTTCCGGATACTCCGGGCCTCGGCATCGAATCGCTGAATGAAGATCTCATCAGGGAAAAGCTCCATGCCGACTTCCCCGAAGCCTGGGCTCCCACGACCGAGTGGGACAAGGAATGGGCGAACGACCGCCAGTGGTCCTGATTTCAACTCACTGCCAACATCAATATAAGGAGAAACAACCATGCCGTCTCTGAAAGACATGCGTGAAAAAGCACAGGAAGCCGGTCTGATGAAACTCGACCGTCTGATCAAAAACCGTCAGCACATTCCGAACAACGAATTCCCGATTCCGCTCAAGGAACTCTGCGAACGCTACGAAAAACTTTACACAGGCTGCATCAACGACGTGATGCGCGAGCTCTGTCTCCTCAACCAGAATCTTCCCTCCGACATCATGCCGCTGCGGGATGAAATGGTCGTCTGCGGCGAAGCGTTCACTGTCAAGAGCGCCCCGAACTGCATGATCGAAGGCGAAATGACCTTCCGTGCGCAGATGCTCGACGACATGAAGCCGGAAGGCCTCGTCGTCTGGGACACTTCGAACGACACGGAAGCCTCCCTCTGGGGCGGCGTCATGACCGCGACCGCTATTACGAAAAAAATCCGCGGCGCCGTCATCGCGGGAGGAATCCGCGACACCAAGCAGATTCTGGAACAGAACTTTCCCGTCTTCTACAAATACCGCACCAGCAACGGCTCCCTCGGACGCTGCATGATTACGCACTATCAGGTCCCCGTCAAGATCGGCAAAGTCACGGTCCGTCCCGGCGACATTATTTTCGGCGACATCGACGGTGTGCTCTGCATCCCGCGCGAAATCGCCTACGACGTGCTCCTCCGCGCGGAAGCCATTCAGCGCAACGAAGTCGATATCTTCGACTGGGTTCACAGCGGCGACACGATTCAGGAAATCATTGCCAAAGGCGGTTACTTTTAATTCAGGAGAAACAGGATCATGTTCGATATAAGCAAATTCAGCTCTGCCATGTCGCAAGGTTACTGGATGCGCTGGAATGAAGATGTGCAGAACAGAATCGACCGCGACATTGAAGCCAACCGGAAAGCGGACGGCTCCTTCCGCATCGACGGCATTCCCGCCGGAGCGGAGGTCAAAGTCGAACAGACGGAGAGTGAATTCATTTTCGGCGCTCATATCTTCAACTTCGATCAGCTTGGAAGCGATGAACGCAATGCGAAATACAAGGCGCTCTACGGAACGCTCTTCAACTCCGCGACGATTGCGTTTTACTGGCAGACGCTTGAACCGGAAGAGGGGAAGCCGCGTTTCCGCGCCGAGTACCGCGACACCGCTGATTTCTGGAACAGATGCCCGGAGCCGAAGCTCCAGCCGCATTGGCGCAGACCTGCGGTGGATCCCGTCGTCGATTTCTGCCTGAGCAAGGGGATCCGTCTGCACGGACACCCGCTTGTGTGGAGCAGCAACCGCTGGCAGGTTCCCTTCTGGCTCTTTGCCAAGATTCCGATCGATGCGCTCGCAAAGGCGAACTTCAAACGCAATCCGGTCAATGGAACCCTTGAAAATGACGCAACGCATGCAGTGTTCGGCGATATGAGCGCGGAGGAATTCGCGGACAAGTACCCCGAATATGCCGCCGAGCTGAACGCCGTCGTCGCACGCCGCATCATGGAAATCGCGTGCCGCTATGGCGACAAAATTGACAGCTGGGACGTGGTAAACGAGAGCGCGACGGATTACGGCAACGGTCTCATGATTCCCGGTTCGCGCATCTGCAAGGCCGGCTGCGGTCCGATGCCGGGCGACTACACCTATCGCGGATTCAAGATTGCCGAAAGCATTCTCCCCGCGCACGCCAAGCTCAACATCAACGATTACAACATGGGCGACGAGTATTTGAAACAGACCCGCGATCTGCTGAACCGCGGCTGCAAAATCGACATCATGGGTGCGCAGATGCATCTGTTCAATCCGCAGCAGTGTCTGGATATCGCGGACGGCGTTTCCGACAATCAGGCACCTGTTCCGGTGACGGAGACGTTTGAGCGTCTGGGCAGAGCCGGTCTTCCGATTCACCTGAGCGAAGTCACGATCACGGCTCCGCACAACGATGAGCGCGGACAGGCGATTCAGGCGGTCATGATGCACAACCTGTACCGTCTGTGGTTCAGTTTGAAACCGATGATGGGCATCACCTGGTGGAATGTCGTCGATGACTGCGGCGCTCCGGGAGAACCCTCCGTTTCCGGACTTTTCAGCCGCAACATGGAGCCGAAACCCGCGTATTTTGCCATGAACGATCTTGTCAACAACGCGTGGAAGACCCGGACATGCGTGAAAGCCGGAAAGAATGGCGAAGTGGAATTCCGCGGTTTCCGCGGGACCTACAGACTGACCTGGCTTGACGCTTCCGGAAAAGAGTGTTCCAAAGAGGTCGTTCTTCATTAAAGGAGAAAAAAATGAATGCAAATCCGTTTGATCTGAGCGGAAAGACCGCGCTTGTCACGGGGTCGAGCCGGGGAATCGGAAAGGCGATCGCCTTTCTGCTCGGCCGTTCCGGAGCGCACGTGATCTTCCACGGAGTCAAAATGAGCGATGCGCTTCAGTCAACGCTTTCCGAGGCGAAAGCGGAGGGAATCGAATGTTCCGCTCTGACCGCCGATCTCGGCTGCGAAGAATCCGCCGCAAAACTCGCCGCGGACTGTGCGGGGAAGGTGGATATCCTTGTCCTGAACGCATCGGTCCAGCAGTATATGCATCTGCGCGATTTTGAAACCCGGGAATTCGAGCGTGAGATCAACGCGAATCTCCGCAGCGCATATCTGATGCTGAAAGCGTTCCTCCCGCCGATGCAGGCGCGGAAATGGGGACGCGTCATCAGCGTGGGCAGTGTGAACCAGCTGCGTCCGGCGGCGCGCCTGAGCGTCTATTCCGTGACGAAAGCCGCGCTGCAGAATCTGATGGACAACGGTGCGAAGGAATATGCGTGCGACGGGATTACGTTCAACACGATTGTTCCGGGCATTATCCGCACCGACCGCAACCGCGGGATTCTGTCCGATCCGGAGTGGATTCCGAAGCTTCAGGCGATGGTTCCCGCCGGACGGTTCGGCACATCGGAAGACTGCGCCGGAGCGGTGTTGCTTCTTGCCTCGGATGCCGGCAGTTACATCACCGGCGCTCAGATTCCGATCGCCGGAGGAATGCAGCTCTGATTTTTATCCCGTGTGCGGAATTTTCATGATTTCCCACACGGGATTTTTCTGTTTTAAACCGATTTGACAGGAACGGACAAATCGGCGCAAACAATGCAGGAAACAGAGACAGAATGTCTCATTTATAAAATTTTTCGAATCTCCGGATGATTTGGCAAGAATTATGCTTGAACTCCTTTCGAAA
>URNE01000202.1 GCA_900549045.1 uncultured bacterium
GGGTTCATGAACACCGGAGCGTGCTACAGCAGCATCACTTTCGTCGACGGCGAGCGCGGAATTCTGCGTTACCGCGGCATCCCGATCGAAGAACTGGTCAAGACCGGTTCGTTTGTTCAGATCGCCTATCTGCTTGTGCATGGAACGATGCCGGACGAGAAGCAGCGTCGCGATTTCTCCGAAATGCTCAACAACAATTCGCTGCTGCACGAGGATATGCGTCACTTCTTCGACCACTTTCCGCGCGGAGCGCATCCGATGCACATTCTTTCGACGATGATCAATGCGCTGGCGGCGTTTTATCCGAACGTGGACCTGCAGTCGATGGAGGAGGATATCGAGCTTTCGACCGCGCGCCTGATCTCCACGGTGCGCACGATGGCGGCGCTCGCATACAAGAAGAGCATCGGCGAGCCTGTCGTTTATCCGCGTCATGATCTTTCATATTGTGCGAACTTCCTGAATATGATGTTCGATTCTCCGGTGAACCCGTACAAGATTTCTCCGGAAGCGGTCCGGGTGCTCAATGTCCTGCTGATCCTTCATGCCGACCATGAGCAGAACTGTTCAACGACCACGGTGCGCACGATCGGCAGTGCGCAGGTCAATCTCTATGCGACGATTTCCGCCGGCATTTCGGCTCTTTCGGGTCCGCTGCACGGCGGTGCGAACCAGGAGGTCGTGGAGATGTTCCGCCGCATCGAACGCGGAGGAAGCATTGAAAAATTCATCGAACAGGTCAAGGACAGGAACAATCCGACGCGTCTCATGGGGTTCGGGCACCGGGTTTACAAGACGTTCGATCCGCGTGCGAAGATCATCAAGAGGGAGTGTCATGCGTTCCTGAAGAAAATGCACATCAAGGATCCTCTTCTGGATGTCGCCCTTGAGCTTGAGAAAATTGCGCTGAAGGATGATTATTTCATCTCACGCAATCTTTATCCGAATGTCGACTTCTACTCCGGAATTGTCTACCGGGCTCTGGGAATTCCGGAAAACATGTTTACCGTGATGTTCGCTCTGGCACGTCTCCCGGGCTGGATCGCCCACTGGAAAGAGATGATCGGAACGAACACGAAAATTGTCCGCCCGCGCCAGATTTACATCGGCCGCGGCACCACGCATCTGCCTGCGGAAGAGTGAGGCGCCTCCGGTTCGTTTGGAAAACGGGTGGCGTGTGCCGCGTCAGCCCGGCAAACTTCACCGGATTGCCGTGAAGCATCATGCGGCGGAGCCCGGCGGACGCTGCCTTCCGTGGGGGAAGGCAACCGCTTGTCCGCGGAAGTCCGCAAGGCCTGCGGGAGGCGAAGAACGATCCGGATTTTCACCGTAACCGGTCTCGTCCGTCTCTTTATTCCCTCCGGTAAATTTTTTTCTCGCCGTTCTTCCTGCGCATTCCTTCTAACATTGATTTGTCCCCGCCGTTTTCCGGACTTGAAAAGCGGGAAAACTGCTTTATCTTTTCCCTTGAAAACCGGACAGGGGGTCCGGTTGCAAAACAAGGGGGGACTTGATATGCCTGAATTCTCATCGTCACTGCCGTCGTCCGTCAAAGCCGGACACAAACTCAACAACGACGAACTCGTCCGCGCGATCCGCTACATGATCGCCGCCGAATACGAAGCCGTCGGACTCTACACGCAGCTTGCGGATTCCATCGACTGCCTGCGCTCCAAAGCCGTCCTTCTGGACGTTGCGGACGAAGAGCGCGTTCATGCCGGGGAGTTTCTCCGTCTGCTGAAAGAGCTCCAGCCGGATGAGTTCGTGCATTACGATGCCGGCGCGAAGGAGGTTGAAGAGCTTCTGAAGAAGGTCGCCGCGAAACACTGAACCGAACGGGAGGGGAATCATTATGGCCGGGAATGAAAAGAAACTCGGCGTGATACCTCTCGCCGCACTCGTCGTCAGCGCCATGATCGGCGGAGGCATTTTCAGCCTTCCGCAGAACATGGCGCAGGACGCGGCGGTCATGGAGGTCGTCATCGCGTGGATCGTCACCGGAATCGGCATGTACTTTATCGCCAGCACCTTCCGCATTCTCGCGGAAGCGCGGCCCGACGCGTCAGCGGGCATTTATGCGTATGCCCGTCTGGGATTCGGACGTTTCGCCGGGTTCCAGATGGCGTGGTCGTACTGGCTCTGCAACATCTTCGGCAACGTCGGCTACGCCGTGCTGCTGATGGATTCGCTCGACTACTTTTTTCCGGGAATGTTCAAGGGAGGAAACAACATACCGTCCATCATCGGCGGCTCGCTGATGATCTGGCTGATGAATTGGCTGGTTCTGCGCGGAACGCGTCAGGCGGCGTTCGTCAACACGCTCGGAACCGTTTTCAAACTGGTGCCGATCGTGCTGTTCATCGTCGTTCTGATCTTCTCCTTCCGCTGGGCGTTTTTTACGACGGACATGTGGGGGCATGAGACGATTGCCGCAGAGGGGATCAAGCCGCTCGGTTCGCTGCTTTCGCAGGTGAAATCGACAATGCTGGTGACGCTCTGGGCGTTTATCGGAATCGAGGGCGCGGTTGTGCTGTCGTCGCAGGCAAAGGATCCGAAGTCGGTCGGTGCGGCGACTCTGCTCGGATTCGGCGGATGCCTGGCGATCTACGCATTGCTTTCGATTCTTCCGTTCGGACGCATGTATCAGCCGGAACTTGCAAAACTGCCGAATCCGTCGACTGCCGCTTTGCTGTCGGATGTCATCGGCGCGTGGGGCGGCGATGTGATGAACGCCGGCGTAATCGTCGCACTGCTCACAAGCTGGCTGGCGTTTACAATCATGATTGCGCAGATCCCGCAGGCCGCCGCGCTTGACGGGACGTTCCCGAAGGTGTTCACGCGTCAGAACCGGAACGGTTCGCCGGATGTTTCGCTCTGGGTTACAAGTTCGGTGATGCAGCTCGCGATGATTTTCGTCTACTTCGCCTCGGACGCCTGGAACACGATGCTTTCGGTGACCGGCGTCATGATTCTGCCGCCGTATCTTGCGTGCTGCGCGTATCTCTGGAAGATGTGCGCGACTCATCAGTATCCGGCGAACGCGACGGTAAAAGCCGGATTCGCATTCGTCTGCGGTGTCGCTGGGACGCTTTATGCGATCTGGATGATTTATGCCGCCGGGCTTACCTATTTGCTGATGGCGTTCATCTTTCTGGTGATCGGAATTCCGGTCTATGTCCGGGCGCGGCGCGAGGCGGAAGCGGATGCCGGAAAAGCCGGAAAACCGGTTGAGCCGCTTTTCACTCCGATGGAACGGACCGGCGCCGCGGTCATCGCGCTGGCTGCTCTTGCCGCAGTCATTGCGTTTATGTCCGGCGCGGTCAAACTCTGATTTTCAATTCAAGGGGGGATTTTTATGAATACGGAACTGGAAGACAGACAGGTCCTCATTGTCGGAGACCGCTTCAGCGATTCGAGCTGCGTGATGGAACGCGCAATCGGACGTCTCATTGATGCGCTGGAAGAGAAGAACATCAACTCCATTACGACGGAGGATGCGGAAGAGGCGCTGCCGCTCGCCGCGACCAACATGGATATCGACGCCTTTCTTGTCGCGACGGATATGAAGGGCGAGCCGAAGGTTCGAGCGCTGCTCAATAAAATCAAGGAGCGCCAGGGACTCGTTCCCGTGTTCCTGATGGCGGACCGCGCGAAGACCTCGCAGAAACTTTCTCCGGAGCTGATGAAGCTTGCGAATGAATTCATCTGGATTTTTGAGGACAGCCCGCAGTTTATCGCCGGGCGCGTCGAGGGGGCGATCCGCCGTTATCGCGACCTTCTGCTTCCGCCGCTCATGAAGGCGGTCTGGGAGTATAACGAAGAGCATCATGAATACTCGTGGGCCGCGCCCGGACATCAGGGCGGAATCGGGTTCACAAAGAGTCCGGAAGGAAAGAAATTTTACGATTTCTACGGCGAAAATCTTTTCCGCACCGATACCGGCATCGAGCGTACCTCCATCGGTTCCCTGCTTGACCACGAGGGGGCGTTCGGGGAATCCGAAAAATATGCCGCGCGCGTCTTCGGCGCCGATGAATCCTATTCGGTCGTTGTCGGAACCTCCGGCTCCAACCGGACGATCATTCAGGCGACCGTCGCGGAGGGCGAACTTGCCGTCTGCGACCGCAATTGCCACAAATCCATTGAGCAGGGGCTTATCCTCACCGGCGGCGTTCCGGTCTACATGGTTCCTGCGCGCAACCGTTACGGAATCATCGGTCCCATTCCGCGCTCCGAGATGACTCCGGAGGCGGTCGCCGCAAAAATCAAGGCGTGTCCGCTCCCGAACCGCGGCGGCAAACCCGCCTATTCGGTTGTCACCAACTGCACCTACGACGGGCTTTGCTACAATGCCGCAAAGGTGGAAGAGGAACTCGCAAAAAGCAACGACCGGATTCACTTCGATGAAGCCTGGTACGGTTATGCCCGCTTCAATCCCATGTATGCGGATCACTACGCCATGCGCGGCGATCCGAAACGGCACAAAGGCGCAACGGTTTTCGCGACGCACTCGACGCACAAGCTGCTGAATGCGCTTTCGCAGGCGTCCTACATCCACGTCCGGCACGGGCGGCGTCCGGTAGATTTCGACCGCTTCAATCAGGCGTACATGATGCACGCCACGACGTCGCCGCTCTATGCAATCTGCGCGTCGAACGACATCTCGTGCGCGATGATGGACCGCAGCGGTGAATCGCTGACGCTGGAGGTGATCGAGGAGGCGGTGGACTTCCGCCTGGCGATGGCGCGTCTGTACCGCGACTTCCGGAAAGCCGGGTCATGGTTCTTCCAGCCGTGGAACGCTCCTGTCGTGAAGGATTGCAGAACGGGTGTTGAATACGAATTTGCGGATGCTCCGCGCGAACTGCTGGTCCGTGATCAGCGCTGCTGGCGCCTGAAGCCCGGCGAAGTGTGGCACGGATTCGATGGCCTGGAGGAGAACTGGGTGATGCTGGACCCGGTCAAAGTCAGCATTCTCGGTCCCGGAATGGGCGACGGCGGCGCGATGCTGGCGCATGGAGTCCCCGCCGCACTGGTTTCCGCCTATATTTATCAGGAGGGAATCGTTCCGACTCGTACGACCGATTTCCAGCTGATGTTCCTTTTCTCGATGGGAATCACCAAAGGCAAATGGGGAACGCTGGTGAACCGTCTGCTGAACTTCAAGGAGTTTTACGACCGCAACACTCCGGTTTCGGAAGTTCTCCCGGGGCTGGTTCACGACCACCCGGAGGTGTACGGGAATATCGGCGTCCATGAGCTTTCGGACCGGATTTTCGAGTATCTGAAAGCG
>URNE01000203.1 GCA_900549045.1 uncultured bacterium
GTCACCCGCGCCGCAAACAGCGCGGATAAACTCATCGCTCTCTTTCCAGAAATTCCGGAAGAGGAAGATAAAGAAAACGCTCTTCCGCCCGCAGAAGTTGAAACGTTCATGATGGACGGCAAAAAACTTTCCGAAATCGGCGTTGCCGGACGCATCGTGAAACACGTCAAGTTTCCCGACGGAACCGACCGGGTGCTGATCCGCGGACTCACCCGCATCCGTTTCCGGGAATTTCACCCGGAAGATCACTCCGTGGAAGTCGTCCGCATTCCGAAAGCGGAAAACGATTCCGTGGCAGTCTCCGCGATGATCAAAAATGCGGTCAAGCAGTTCCAGGAAATCATTTCCTTCTCCCCGAATTTTCCGGAAGAGCTCAAAGTCGCCGTGCTCAATCTGCAGGACAACGAGCGGATCGTGGACCTGATTGCGGATACCGTGAACATCTCCTATTCGGAAAAACTGGTCATCCTCACTCTGGAAGATCTTCAGGAACGGCTGCAGTTCCTGACGATTCTTCTGAACCGCGAAGTCGAAGTGCTGAAACTCGGCTCGGAAATTCAGTCTCAAGTGCACAATGCCCTCGGAAAATCCCAGAGGGAATTCTTCCTGCGCGAACAGCTCCGAACCATCAAGGAGGAACTCGGTGAGGATACCAAGAATCCCGACATCACCGCATTTGAACAGCGGCTGGCCAAACTCAAAGCGCCGGAAAGCGTCTCCGAGACGGTCAAAAAAGAGCTCGAACGCCTCGCGATGATTCCGCCGTCGGCAGGCGAATACACGGTCGCATACAACTATGTCGACTGGATTCTCTCGCTGCCGTGGCAGACGTATACGGAGGACCGCCTCGACGTCTCCGAAGCGGAACGCATTCTCAACAAGGACCATTACGGGCTCAAGGATGTGAAAGAGCGGATCCTCGAATTCCTCTCCGTCCTCCAGCTCAAAAAAGACAAGAAGTCGCCGATTCTCTGCTTTGCCGGACCTCCTGGAGTGGGCAAGACCTCGCTCGGGAAATCCATTGCAAACGCGATGGGACGCAAGTTCGTCCGCATGTCTCTCGGCGGCATGAAGGATGAAGCGGAAATCCGCGGACACCGCCGCACCTACCTCGGCGCGCTTCCCGGCCGCATCCTCCAGGGACTCAAGAAGGCCGGGGTTTCCAACCCGGTGTTCATGCTCGATGAAATCGACAAGATCGGCTCGGACTTCCGCGGCGACCCCGCCTCCGCGCTTCTTGAAGTGCTCGATCCGCAGCAGAACAGCGCCTTCAACGACCACTTCCTTGAACTGGATTACGATCTCAGTTCCGTCATGTTCATCGCCACGGCGAATATGCTCGACACGATTCCCGCGCCGCTGCTCGACCGCATGGACATCATCACCCTTCCAGGCTACACGCCGTATGAAAAGCGCCAGATCGCGCGGAAGTATCTCGTGCCCCGCCAGATCAAGGAGAACGGGCTCGGAAATGTCAAAATCAGCTTCCCGCTGAAGTCGATCGACCGCATCATCAACGCCTACACGCGCGAAGCGGGGGTTCGCTCGCTCGAACGCACCATCGGAACCGTGCTCCGCAAGGTGGCGAAGAAGGTCGTCGAGAAAAAATTCAACCCGGAAGAAGATTCGGAAATCACCGTCGAAGCCATCCACAAATATCTCGGAGCCCCGCGCTTCCTTGCGGATGAAGTCTCCGCAAAGCCGGAAGTCGGCGTCGCCAACGGCATGGCATGGACCAGCGTCGGCGGAACCACGCTCCAGGTGGAAACACTGAAAATGAGCGGGAAAGGCGACCTCAAACTCACCGGGTCCCTCGGCGACGTCATGAAGGAGAGCGCACTCGCCGCATTCAGCTTCATCCGCAGCCGCGCAGACGAATTCGGAATCGATCCGGAAGTCTTCCGGAAAAACGACTTCCATATTCATGTTCCCGACGGAGCTACGCCGAAAGACGGTCCCTCCGCAGGCGTGACACTCGCGACGGCGGTCTTCTCGCTCCTGACCGGGAACCCCGTCCGCAACGACTTCGCCATGACCGGAGAAATCACTCTGCGCGGACGCATCACCGCCGTCGGCGGAATCAAGGAGAAGGTGATCGGAGCGCTCCGCGCGGGCGTCAAAAACATCATTCTGCCCGCCGAGAACCGCAAGGATCTGGAGGACATCCCCGACGAAGTGCGCAAAAAACTCACATTCCACTTCGTCTCGGATGTTACTCAGGCCTGGAAACTCGCCGTCGTCGGTTACGGCAAGGAAAAAGGAAAAACCGGAAAATGAAACCCATTCTTCTTCTGATTCTTTTCGCATTCACACTCTGCGGCACCTTCGCCGCAGAGAAGAAACAGCCGGATGCGCAAACGTTCATCAACATCGTCCGCACACCGCCGGGACGCCAGAGCTGGGGTCTGCTTGAGGGATCCGCCACGCACCGCCGCCGCGGCGCCGCAACGGCGGAAGCGCCGATCCGCTTCGCCGTTCTTTTCTCTCCCGCACAGACCATTGCGCAGATCATATTCAACAAAACAGAAATCTACGATGTTTCACAGGCCTATAAAGCGCCGTACGCCTCCACGATCGACATGCGCGGAAACGAAAAGCGGACGCTCAAAGATTTCGGACTGCGTCCGGAAGACCTGACGATGAATTTCATTTTCTGGCCCTTCAAACGCGAGCTCGAGGCGGACTCCATCCGCGGAGTCGGCTGCCGCGTCATGGTGTTTGAATCGCCCGCCGGACAGGAGTGCGTAAAGGTTTATATCGCGCGCGAGTATTATGCGCCGCTGAAAGTCGAATGGTTCAACACGCCTGCGGACAAGATGGGGGAAACGCCGTTCCGCACGCTCGAAGTGACGTCATTCAGCAAGAGCGGCGACCTCTGGGTCGTCGGCGCGCTCTCGCTGTTCGGTCCCGGCTGGCGCACCGTCGTCAAATTTCCCGACACCAAAGCCGGACTCACCAAAGACGGCGTCGTCAAGGAGCTGTTCCGCTGAACAGCTGATTCATTTTTCCGTCCGGATCCTCGCAAGCAGTTCATAGGGCAGCGGATTTCCGGCGGAAACGGTTCGTCCGTACTCGCGCTGAAGATCGGCGACCGCGCTCACCGCACCGCTCAGTTCAATATGAAACACTCCGTCCGCCGGATAAGGCAGACGGAATGAAACAAACGCCATCCGCCCCGCCTGAAGCCCGGCTAAATTCCGCCGCACGCCGTTCACCTCAATGAACGCGGGCGGATACTCCGAACTCTTCAGGAGCGCAATCGAAAACACCACGTTTCCGGGAATTCTCCGCACGGCGAAACGCTTTGCAAACGAATCGCCTTTCACCGCGTTCCAGCCGCCAAACGAAACGGGACCGTGGTCATAAAACATCCGCGTTCCATCCGGATAATCCACTCGGACGCCCGACGGACGCGCCGCGCGCATCATCGCGGCTTCGCAAGTCTCGCGATAGACGTCATATCCCGGATAGACGACGAAGAATGCAAGCAGCAGCGCAGAGCCGTTGTAAAGCAGCAGCGTTTTATACCGTTTTGCCCGGAAATTCCGCCGGAGGATCTCTATGAAGAGAGCTCCCGCAACGGCAAACCAGCCGAACGACGGAATGCGGAAACGCCCGAGATTGTAGAAACCCGCCGTCGCCAGCCAGTAGAGAACCGGGAAAAGCAGAAACACGATCACTGCGGCGCGGCGGCGCTTCACAATTGCGCAAGTCAAAATCCCGGCGAAGGCGAACACGAGAAGCACTCCCGACGGAATCAGGGGAACCGCATTCAGAAACGGACTCCGCGTCCGGCTGAATTGCGGGTTGATGTTGTTCGGAATGTCGTAACTGTTCCAGTAAAGGAGGCATTTGCGGAAAGTCAGTTCCGCATACGCGAGCGGTTCCCGCATCGCCCAGTCCAGAATGCGCAGAGGAACGGAACGCTCCTTCGTACCGTTGGTCCAGATGTTGAACGAGTCGGGATATTCGAGTCCTCCAGGCGGAGCTTCGGGCGTGTTGCCGAGCGCCAGCACAGCACTTCCCGCCGTACTCGGTCCGCTGAGCCGTCCCTCGTGAATGGAATTCACCGCGACAAACGGAATCTGCGGCAGCCAGGTTCCGAGCAGAATCATCAGAACGGAGAGCGCAAAACGCTTTTTGGCGGCTTTCCGGATCTTCCATTCGCCAATCCAGCAGGCAAAGAGAAGAGGCAGAAGAAATATCAGCGCGTTTCCGCGCGAAAGAACCGCAAAGGAGAGCACGACTCCCGCGGCGAACCAGCGGAGAAGCCCCCCCTTGCGCATGGCAAGCAGAGTCAAAAATGAAAGCAGGGAAAACCAGAAAAGCTGCGATACCGCAATCAGGCGGTAGGGCGTATAAAGAACCGCAATCGAGGAGAACGCAAGAAGAAGTCCTGCAATCACGCCCGCGCGTTTCCCGCCGAGCATCCATGCTGTGAGCGTGGTGAACCAGACCGCCGCCGCGCCGCAGAGCGACTGCGCAAGCACGATCATGAAACCGGACGGACCAGTCAGGCACTGAATCAGCGGAAGAAATACGGAATAATAGAACGGCTGATAGTAAAAGACGGCGGGGAAGGAGCCGTTGAGAATCTGTTCGGAAAGCGTCCGGTAAGTCGCCATGTCCGTCGACGACGGCGGCGCGAACACGGATGGATCATTTGCCAGAAGCTGAAGTCCCGCGATCATGCGCAGGAGAAACGCGCCGGCGGCAAACGCCGCCGGCAGATAAAAAGAGGCACGTCTGTAAAACGCGGTTCTCATGACTTAGAATGCCATGAGCTCTTTCTCTTTTTCTTCCATCAGGAGATCGATGTTCGCGATGTTCCTGTCCGTGACCTTCTGGATCTTCTCCAGCATGTCCTTGAGTTCATCTTCGGTGAGTTCGGAAGCCTTCTGCGCCTTCTTGGCGGCCTCGTTCGCATCGCGGCGGATGTTGCGGACGGCGACGCGGGCCTCTTCGGCGCGGGTCTTGACCTGCTTGCCGAGAGTCACGCGGCGTTCCTGGGAGAGCGGCGGAATCGGAAGGCGGATGACGCGTCCGTCGCTGACCGGGGAGATCCCGAGATTGGATTCCTGAATCGCCTTTTCAATCAGCTTGACCGCGCTCTGATCCCACGGCTGAATGGTGATGAGGCGCGCTTCCGGAGTGGCGATTCCGGCGATGTCGCGGATTCTGGATTTTGCTCCGTAGTATTCCACGGTGATGTTCTCGACGAGCGCGGGAGAAGCTTTGCCCGTGCGGATCGCGGCGAAGTCGGTCTTCATCGCTTCCTGAGCCTTCTG
>URNE01000204.1 GCA_900549045.1 uncultured bacterium
GGAGGGAATTACATGGCTGACGGAACTTACACCTGGCGCGGCGTCTTCTGTCTGGAAGTCGCTCCGGTGCCCAATATGATCGTGCTCTTCGGAGCGTCGGGAGATCTGGCGTGCAGAAAGCTGATTCCAGCGCTTTTCCGCTTGTTCCGGCGGGGACTGCTGCACGAACAGTCGCGCATTCTCGGCTGCGCTCGCTCAAAGCTCGATACTGCCGCTTACCATGCGCTGATTGTACGATGGATTCCGACGGAAAAAACCGAACTCGAAGGATTTCTTGCCCGTGTCTCTTATCTCTCCGGCGATTACGCGGATCCGGCGTTTTATTCCGGAATCGGTGCGGAGCTCGAACGCATGGAACATGAAGCAGGGGGGGACTCCGCCGCATTCGGACGCATTTTCTACCTCGCCACGCCGTCCGCACTCTATCTGGACATCGTCGACCGTCTCGGCGCGGCCGGGCTGACGGCGGAAAATGCGGAAGGGATGCCGTGGCGTCATGTCGTGCTGGAAAAACCGTTCGGACATGATCTTGAATCCTCCCGCGCTCTCGACCTCGGACTCCGCAGGACGCTGGACGAGCGGCAGATTTACCGCATCGATCACTATCTCGGCAAGGAGACCGTTCAGAATATTCTCATTCTCCGGTTCGCAAACCTCATCTTCGAACCGGTATGGAACGCGGATTATATCGACAATGTACAAATCACCGTCGCGGAAACGGTCGGCGTGGAGAAGCGCGCGGGCTACTTCGAGAAAACCGGAGTCTTCCGCGACATGTTTCAGAATCATCTGCTCGAAATGCTCGCGCTCGTCGCGATGGAGTGTCCGGAAACATCCGGCGCGGAAAGTCTCCGGACGGAAAAACTGCGTCTGCTGCGCTCCATCCGTCCGGTTGCGCCGGAGGATGTCGTGCGCGGACAGTATGCCGCGGGAGAGATTGGCGGCGTTTCCGTTCCGGGTTATCGCGAAGAGCCGGGAATCCCCGCGGAGTCGTGCACGGAAACATTTGCGGCGATGCGTCTGTTCATCGACAATCCCCGCTGGTGCGGAGTTCCGTTTTTCCTGCGGAGCGGAAAGCGGATGCCGCAGAAGACCAGCCGGATCGTCATCAACTTCAAACAGATTGAGCATTCGATTTTTTCCCCCGTCCGCGCGGAGGACCTGACGCCGAACCGTCTGGTTCTCAATGTTCAGCCGGAGGAGGGGATAAAGCTTACGATTCAGGCGAAACAGCCCGGACCCAAGCTCTGCATGGGGGCGCTGAGCATGGACTTCAAGTACGCTTCCATCCTTGAACCGGGCGAGACGATGCCCGATGCGTACGAGCGTCTTCTGCTCGACTGCATGCTCGGGGATCAGACGCTTTTTCTGCGCGGCGATACGATTGACTGCGCGTGGTCGCTCCTGATGCCCGTTCTGGATGCGTGGTTCCGGGAGGATGCGGCCGCCCCGTTCCCGTACCGTTCCGGTTCGTGGGGACCGCGGGAGGCGGAGCGGCTGACGGATCCTTATAAGGTGTTCTGGAACAATGAACTCGACTGACCGGAAAAAACTGCGCGTCTGGATCCGGCGTGTTCCGTGCATTGCCGCAATCGTGCTTTTCCTGCTCGGCACAATTCAGCTGATGCGTCCTCCGTGGTTCGACGAGGTGCTGACGCTCGGCTGGCTGACGCTCGGTTTCGCAAAGATTCCGTTCACGTATCCGATTCCGAACAACCATATTGTTTATACGATGCTTCTCTCTCTCTGGAATTCGGCTGGCGGGGAGTTCGCGCCGAACTGGATTGCGTATTTGCGTCTGCTTTCGCTGCTGACCGGATGCGGTGCGCTCTGGCTGGTCAGCCGGGAACTGCTGCGCCGCTGCGGCGCGTCGGTTGGATTTATCTGCTCCATGCTGCTGGCGTCGTCCTCGGCGTTCGCGGTCTATTCGACCGCTTTGCGCGGGTACATGACGGCGTTTCTGTTCACGTTCGCCGCATTTCTTGCGGCGGATCGGTGGCGGAAGAGCGCATGGTTCAGGCGGTGGGGGGCACTCTATCTGTTCTTCTGCTGCCTCGCGGTCGGAGTGATGCCGACTGCGCTGTTTGCCCTTCTTGCCGGAACGCTGTTTTTTGCGTCCGATCTGCGGAAAGCCGGATGCCGCGTCCGCTGGTTTGCTCTTGCGCTGATTCCTGTTCTGAGCGTGCCGTTGTTCTATGCGCATATTTTCGGCAAACTCGTCGCCGCATCGAACCTGCGCGAAGGGTGGACGGGGTATGGCGCGGCGTACGGCAATCTCTATCTGGCGTTTGCTGTGACGGTTCTTCCGCTGCTTCCGTTTGCGGCCGCCGGAGCGTGGCGGATGCGGAGACAACGGTTCCGGCTTCTGAGCTTTGCTCTGATTTTTGCGATGCCGCTGCTGCTTGCGGTTCCGGCGAAAGCACCGCCGTTTCCGCGGATATTTTTTCCGTTTTTCGGACTCTGGATGCTGATGCTCGGGATTCTTGCCAGCCGCAGCGGCAGAACGGGACGCCGCCTGATTCTGGTTTCTTTGCTGTGGATTGTGTTCACGGCAAATTTTACTCCGCAGATTTCGCGGTGTCTGTTCGGTCCGCCGTATGCGGATGATCTGCTGAATCCGTATCCGGTTTCGGCGGAGTTTCAGCCGGTCAAGGCGGCGGAGGCAATCCGCGGGGAGGCCGAGCCGGTTTTCATCGACTTCGACGCCGACCCGCCGTCGCTGAAATTCGTTCTGACGAATCTCGGATTTGCGGAGGAGCGGATCCTTTACGACCGTCCGGATTTCGGAAAGGTGCTTTCGCTTCCGCCCGGCACGCGCATTGTCTGCCGGAATGCCGCCGATCTGGAAAAAGTGAAAACGCGTTTTGCCTTGAATCGGAAATACGAAGAGATCTTCTCTTCCGGAATGCAGAAAGTATACAGACCCAAATGAAAATAGAAAAGATTCATTTCAAAAATCTCGCTTCGCTGCGCGGGGAATGGAGCATTGATTTTACCGATCCCGTTTTTGCCGACGCCGGAATCTTCGCTCTTTCGGGCAAATCCACCATCTTCGACGCCGTCTGTCTCGCCATTTACGGGCGTACCGCGCGTCTCGAACGCCTGAATCAGGAGAACAACGAAATCATGACGCGCGGCACATCGGAATGTTTTTCGGAAGCGGTCTTTTCCAACGAACGCGGACGCTTTCTGGTCCGCTGGTCTCAGCACCGGGCGTCCCGGACGGGCAATCTGCAGAGCGCACGACACATCCTTTCGGAGTACGGCCCGTCCGGAAACGGGAAAATATTATCCTTCAAACTCAAGGAAACTGATTCTCTTGTCTGCAGGCTGACGGGAATGGATTTCACTCATTTTTCCCGCGCGATGATTTTGCCGCAGGGACAGTTCGCCGCGTTTCTGCAGGCCTCTTCCGACGAGCGGTCCCCGATTCTGGAGCAGATTACCGGGACTGAAATCTACGGGGAGATTTCCATGAAGGTCTGCGAACTGGCCGGAACTCACAAGCGTGAACTGGAGGACCTGAAGCGGAAAGCCGACGGAATTGAGCTTTTCCCGGAAGAGCGGGTGAAGGAGCTTCAATCTGCAATCGAATCGGGGGAAAAGACCGTTCAGTCCATCAAGCGGGAGTACGATTCCGTCACGGAGATTCTGCGCACGGCGGAGTCTCTGAATGCCGAAACGAAGAATGCCGAAGCTCTGGCGCAGGAACGGCGGAAACTGGAACATCCGCTTGCCGAGGCCGAGCTGGCGTGCGCCGATGCCGCGGATGCCGTCAAACATGCCGCGGATGAGCGGACCATGCTTGCCCCGCTCCTTCTGAAAGTCCGTGAGCTGGACACCCGGCTGAAACTCTGCCGGGCATCGCGGGACGCTCAAAAGAACGAAGTGGAGACTTGTCGTGACGCTCAACGGAGGGCGGAAAAGGCGCGACGTGAGACGGAGGCCGATTTGCAGGACGCGCGGAATCTGTTGAGTTCATTGCGCGATACTCTTGCGATGCATCAGACGGATGCCGGAATCGGCGCGGTTCTCGGCTCGGTCAAACTGCTGTGCGATCAGCTGGAGACGCTCAAGCGGGAAGCGGAAGCCGCGGAGAAGCGTCTTGAAAAGCTGGTGACGGAACAGAAAAATCAGGAACAGACAGTTTCCGCCGCTTCGCGAAAGGTGGATGAGCAGAACCAGGTTGTTTCCGCCGCCGAAACTCTTTTTCGGCAGAAATCGGAACTTCTGAAAGCGCACTTGAACGGTTTGTCGGTTCCGGAGTTCTTCTCGAAAAAAGAGAATCTCGCCTCTCATGTTCACGAACTGGAAGAACAGCTCGCCCGGTTTGCCGAAGCCGACAAGCGCGCGAATGAATTGCTTGTACTGGACCGCTCGCAGAAACAGATTCAGACGGAGCTTGCTTCCGCGCGGGAATTGCTGAATGCAAAACTCGCCCTGAAGAAGAGTGCGGAGGAGCGGATCGCGCTTCTGCATGAAAAGCAAATCGCGGAAGCGAAAATTGCAAAACTGGAATCTCTGCGTAAGGAGCTGAAACCGGGAGCCCCGTGTCCGCTCTGCGGTTCCACGGAGCATCCCTATGTGCGGAATCTGCCTGCGCCTGAGCCGGATCTTCTTCCGCAGGCAAACGCCGATTTGAAGAAGCTGGAAGAGTCTGTTTCCGCACAGCAGACCGCCGTTGCCCAGCTCGACACTCTGCTGCGGTCGGGCGCAAAGGATTTGAAGAAAAAAGAGGATGAGCTGACGGAACTTCGCGCCAAACTCACCGGCGACCGCGCCGCGCTGGAAGAGGAGGTTCGGATTTCGGGGGCGGAATTCGCGCGCTTCAAGGTTCTTTCCGGCATGATCGAGACTGCGGACCGGGATCAGAAGTCCGCAAAGGACAAGCTCGAATCCGCCCGAGAGGAATTGCGTGTCCGCTCCGCCGCGCTTGAAACGGAACGCTCGCTTCTGAAACAAAACTCTGAAAAGATTGAATATGAGAAGCGGCTGGCGGACGAGCGGGAATCCCGGAAACTCAATTTGCAGAACTCCCTTTCCGAATCGCTTTCCGGCGTCTCCGTTGATGCTTCGGTGTCAGCAAACACTCTTTACGATACGCTTTCCGGGCGTTTTGCGGAATATGAAAATCTGACGAAACAGGAAAAATCCGCATCGGAAAAGACCGCACGTCTGGAGACGGAACTGCAGGCTCGGCTGGAGCGTCTGGAGACTTCGAAATCGGAAACTTTGTCTCAGGAGAAAACGCTTGCGGATCTGGAAGCCGG
>URNE01000205.1 GCA_900549045.1 uncultured bacterium
TTTTGCACTGGAAAAATTTCGAACGTTAAATCAAATAGTCGTCCCATGCTCAGAATTCTGATTTTCTGGTTGCCCTCCGCCGCTTTCCGGAGCGGAATGAGAAAACTCTGTTCCGAATGCGGGGCGAGTTTGAATGGAAGCGCCTGCTTCGCGGCGGCGACTCCGATCTGGCCGGAGACCTCTTCCGCCGAAAGGTTCTTGAGTGCGACCGCGAGCGCAAATCCGCCGTTGTGCGGCAGCAGACGGGCGGTGGGAGCGGCTTTCAACGGCTGTTCCGCATGGATTTTCGCATCGGAAAGCGCCTTTTCATATTCGGGAAGCTGGCCGGAGAAGAAAAAGAGCTTCGGCTCTTCATTCAGTTCGATTTTCTTTTTCAGAGGCAGAGGATTGCCGAACATGTCGCGCAGAGTTCCTTTGCAGTTGAAGGAAACGGAGAGCCCTTTCCCGGCGCCGTAGTTCCAGAAGGCCGCGCAGTAACCGGTGTCGCGCAGACGGTAGATGTAGCAGATGGAGTCGTTTTCCCAGCGGATTTTTCCGACGGGGACAGCCCCTTCGAGATAGCGACCGAAGGCGTTCAGAACCACGCCGAAGGAGTTCGGGGTCAGATCGCCGCCGATGCCGTCGCTGGAGATGTAATGCGGACTGCTCTGGCGGAGGAGCTGTGTGGCCTCCGGCGAGATGGACTGCGCGAGTCCTTCTCCGAGGTCGGTCAGCATCCTCTGTGCGAGGTCGTGCGCCGCATTGTATCCGCGAGACCATGCGGGACCGACTTTTCCGCGCAGGTAGTACAGTTCCGTGTTCCAGAGGGGATATTTCTTTTTGGCATACTGCGCGATGAGTTCGCGGATGATCCGCACCGTCTTGTCCGCCGGCTGAAGCGAACCGAGCTTCGGATTCTGATATGGATGGAAGGAAACGATGTCGGAGTACTCGAGTCCGCCGGCCTTGAAACAGGGTTCGTAGAAAGCCGCCATGCGCGCGCCAAGATCGCTGGTCGCGCAGAATCCGACGACACGGTTTGCCGGGTCGGCCTCTTTCAGCGCTTCGTATGCTCCCTTGAGATACGGAACGTAGTCGGCCGGTTTCGCCCAGAACCCGAGATGCGGTTCATTCATGATTTCATAGTGGGTAATGCGTTTTCCGGCGTGCTTCGCATAGGCGGAGACAAAGCGTTTCCAGAGTTCAACCGGCGGTTTGAAGAGAGCTGTTCTGGAGAAATCCTTCTGACTTCGAGCGAGTTCCTTTTCGCTTTTGGCGATCAGCCAGTCGGGGAGTCCTTCCGGCCGGGTCCGTTTGATGTTGCCGGGATCCCAGAAATCCGAGCCTCCGATGACAGGCATGAAATAAAGACCGTTTCTGCGGACGAGATCGACTGTGCGGTCAAGCGCGGAAAAGTCGAATTCGCCGGGGGTTGGTTCGACCATATACCACGAAATCCAGCCGGGAACCCCCCATTCGCGGAGAAGCCGGATTCCCTGTGCGCGGTAGAACTGCATCAGCGCGTCGGGCGAACCGTCGAGGCTGAAGAACGCCGGCTGGCGGAAACGGTAATGAGGCGGATAGCCGAATCCGAATGCGCTGTTGACGGCGGAGCAGAAGTCGCGGTCAAGATTCAAATCCCGCGCCCTGTATTCGCCGAGCACGGCAAACGGTTTGCCGTAAGTGCGGAGTTTCACGCTTTCCGCTTCCGGGTGGAGATCGAATGCGCCGAATTCCGGTGTTTCAACGTCGACGGTGCGGGTCAGGATTCCGTTTGCCGGAACGGTCCAGAGGCCGCAGTCGAGCGTACGGAGCGGCCGCAGTTTCGGGTCGGGCCAGTTGCCGTCGCGGTTTTCAAGCACATTGAGCTTCAAACGGAAGCGCAGTTCCTGCGCGGTCGGATTGGTTGCGGAAAGACGGACGGGAACCGAACGCCTGCCGTTGTCCGGCTGAATGAAATAATTCTTTTCCGGAACGGCGGAGAGTTCCGGAACGCGCGGAGAAACATCCCCTTTTTCGCGGATGCTGAGATCGTCCATGAAAAGCGTGCCTTCCGCCTGGAAGTTCAGGCGCGGCGTATAAAAGCGAAACGGTTTATCCTTCGTTTTGAACTCAAAAGCAAATGTCCGCCACTGAGAATCCGTTTTGAACGTCTTGCGCGGCGAGTCCCAGCGGTGAACCGGATGCGTTCCGGTGACATTGCATTGAATTTCCATAGGGACGGAGCTTTTCAGGCGGACGGAACAGCGGTAGACCGTATTCTGTTTAAGTTGAATTTCAATGGCGTTGAGTTCAATGCGTTCATTGTACGGATTGTCGACGCGCAAAACGGAATTGCTGTTTTCCCGAACGGTTTCGAGCGGAAGATAACGCATCTGCGCATTGGTGTCCGGACGCAGAAAGCGCGATGCGAAAAAACCGTCATGCCCGAGGTCAAATGTGGAGTTGAATACGCACTCCGCGCTTTGGAGAGCGCCAAGCGTCAGCAGAAACGCTCCGAATAAAAATTTTTTTCTCATGAATGTTTCCTTTTAGAGTTTACATGGTATTTTCGCTTCGCTACGGTAAAAATACACGTGATACTGAGACAGACTGGCGGTGCTGATGGCTCCCGCGGAGCCGTCGGCGCGCGACGCCGTGATCTGCGAGGATGAATGCGCGGTGAACGGGAGTGCGTAGGCTTCCGTCAGAGACGGGAACAGGCTCCAGCCGCGGTTGGTGATGCTGTCGAGCATTCCTGAAACGGGACCCCAGGTGTTTGTGGCGCCCCAAAGACCGTAGCTTTCGATATTGAGCAGCATGGAAGAAGGCTGTTTGTAACGCCGGACCATCGGCAGAGTGGCGGAGGTGCTGCCGAATGCCGTTGTTCTCGTGATATACCCGAGATCCTGATCAAACCATTTTCCCGAATGATCTTTTCCATACTGATAAACGACCATGCTGAAAGTGATCTGGCCGATTCGTCCCCAGTTTTTATTTTTGATATGCTTGGCAAGATCGGGATGACAGGCAGTGGCGGAGGGACAAAGAGCGGAATAGGCGTTTTTTATGTAGCCGGCATACAGCAGAAAAGCGGCTCCCTTGATCGTGTCGTTGACGGTCGCATCGCCAACATTGTAGTTGTCCAGGCGGATGCCGCTTCCGTTGTAAGGGAGCCAATCCGCGAAATCGTCCATATAGTTGAATTCGGTCATTGTCAGCTGGCGGATATTGGAAACGCAGTTGATTCCATGCGCTTTGTTGCGCGCTTTGTTCAAAGCCGGCAGCAGAATTCCGGCAAGAATCGCAATAACCGCAATGGTTACCAAGAGTTCTATAAGAGAAAAATTCAGATGCCGCCGGAAGCGGAGAGCAGTTGTTTTCATAGCCAAAACTCCCTGATTGATGTCGGGGAGACGGACATATGGGAAGCCGTCTCCCGATTTTTAATGAATGGAGGTTCAGTCCTGTTCATAGACGCGATAGGGTTGACCGCGCACTATGCGGGCCGCGACCACCTGGCTGTTCGTCGTGCTCTTGTCGAGCTGAACGGAGGCCAGTACTGTGAATTTGGTTTCTTCCGTTTCTTTGCAGACGGTGAGGGCGCCGTTTTCGATGGCGGAACGGAGCAGTTCTTCACCGGTTTCGCTTCGGACGAGGAACTGGGAGATGCCGTATTTCGCCCCGGCCAGGAACGGATCGTCGGTGTGTTCTCCGTTCTGAATGGCGACGATTCTGGACGGAGCCTTTTCCGGGTAGCCCCAGGTGTCGCCGACGGCGATATCCGCGTTGAAGCCGATTTTGTCGAGGCAGTATCTGCACTCTTCCGGTGTGAAGCGGCCCATGTGGTTGAGGTAGCCGTAGACGAATTTTTCGGACAGCACCGTGCCGTTTTTGAGTTCGACTTTGAACATTCCGGGGAAGGGTCGGGCGCGGTAGCGGAGGCTCTTGACGTCATTCAGATTGAGTTTCATTTTTTCGGTCAGGAGCCATTCGGTTCCGAAACGCGACCAGTGCGCGGCGCAGAAGTTGGAGAGGATGACCTTGATGCGTCCGGCGACATCGGCGAATTTTTCGTCGAGCATGAGTTTGCGGAGCGCGGCGGCCGCGCAGGGGGTGGCGGTGAGGGCGATTTTCCGGAGTCCCATGTCGAGCGCTTCCCGCAGACCGAGCAACTGCGGATGAGGCTGGTAGCAGGAGCCGGCGCAGGAGATGAGTTCGGGAACGGTTGTAACGACTTTTGCTTTGCCGATCCACGGCTTTTCCGGATCGAAGGAGGCGACGACTGCGCCGTCGATGATTCCCTGCTTCAGGGCGTTTGCGAGCAATGCCGTGGTGACGCCGCCTGAGACCGCATTTTCAAGGATTTTCGTATCGGTTGCATATCCGGTGCAGAAGTCGCGGACGACGCCGATGTTGACTTTGCGTTCCTCCGGATTTGCGGCGCGTCCGAAGAATTTTTCCTCGACTTTTCGCAAAGGCTGGACGCGGGCGGGGCAGACGCGGGTGCAGAGGTCGCAGTTTTCATCGCATTCCGCGCAGAGTTCGGGGTTGTTGCCCCAGGAATAGCGTTTCATTTCGATCGCGTGTTTCGGGCAGATTGCCGCACAGGCTCCGCATTCAACGCACAGTCCGGAGTTGATGCATTCGTCTTCAAGTTGGTTGAAGCTGTTCCGATTCATAATTCCTCCTGAATTAGCAGATTTTTTACAGGGAAACAGGAACGCCGTTTCCCGTTTTCTGTTTATATTATACCACAAATTCTGCAAATAATCTTCTCATATTGCGCAAGGAAGTTTTCATATTGCACTTTTTTGCGAAGGAGCGGAAAAAAACTCCGGTTTTCGCTTCTGCGCATTCCGGAGTTCCGTGTTTTCCTTCTGTGTGCCGGTTCAGTCTTCCAGAGCTTTCCGATCCGTGATGAACAGCGGGTAATCTGTGAAATGAAAGGGGTTCAGCACAATGCCGCCGAATGCCCACTCCGGCCGGGAGATCAGCTCTTTGGAGATGGAGTAGACGTTCTGGCGGAGGGGGTCGGCGACGACTGGATCGTTGAATTCAAAATCCAGATCGGTGTAGAATGTCAGTTCTGCGGGTGTAGGCACAATCCCGATTTCCACATGTTCCGGCAGATAGATGCCGAATACGGGGATTCCGTTTCTGCGGAATGCGTGAGCCATGACCTGATAATTCAGGCGTGAGGCGGCGAATGCGCTGTGCGGAGTTCCTGCGTGAACGATGCTCTGCGGATCATAAGTCAGTCCGGCAAGCATTTTGCACATCCCCTGAAATGCGAACGCCGCAAGT
>URNE01000206.1 GCA_900549045.1 uncultured bacterium
GCATCTGCGCTCGCCTTATGCAGGCAGGAAGCTTTTTTTTGAACGGAATTCCGCGGAATCGAAAGAAAAAATTCTGCTGGTCCGCGCGGAACCATGACAAGAAAATCCATATATGAACAGGCAAACGGGAACGGCTCGCCGCGATGATCGCCAAGTTTTTTCAGACTCCGATGGACGCACTTCCGGATGCGATGATTCAGGCTGTCGGCGTCTGGAAGCTCGTTTTGCGGAACCCGACGGGAAAGTCGAATCCACCCTGTTGATATTTTGCAAAATGCAAGTATATTAACGGAATGACAACATCATGAAACCAGAAGGAGTCTTGCCATGATCTACGTACTCGCCACCTCGGAACTCAACGAAGGCTGCAAGGAAAAATTTCTCGAAATCGTAAAAGCGAACGTTCCGAAAGTGCTTGCCGAAGAGGGCTGCATCATGTATGTTCCGACTGTGGATTTTCCCTCCGGTCTCTCCGCGCAGAAAGAGGTCCGCACCAATTCCGTAACCTTCATCGAAGGCTGGGAAAGCATGGACCATCTGATGAAACACCTCCAGTCCGCACACATGGCGGAGTTCCGCAAAAATGTGAACGGAATGCGCAAATCCTCCACAATGAATGTGGTAACACCCGCATAAGGAACTCACAGTGAGAACCGTTTTATATCCCGGAAGTTTCGATCCCGTCACGAACGGACACATCGACGTGACGCGCCGCGCCGCACGGATTTTCGACCGTGTGGTGATCGCCGTCGCCGTCAATGCGGAAAAGAGCCCGCTCTTCACCACGGAAGAGCGGATGGAACTGATCCGCGCCGCGTGCGGCGATATTCCCAACATTGAAGTCGTTCATTTCAGCGGACTGCTTGCGCATTCGCTGGAGCAGTTCAACGCAAGCGCCGTCATCCGCGGCCTCCGCGCCGTTTCCGACTTCGAATATGAATTCCAGATGGCTCTCATGAACCGCGGTCTCAACGAAAAATGCGAGACGCTGTTCATGATGCCGAGTCCGGAATACTCCTTCGTCAGCTCGCGCCTGATCAAGGAGATCACAAAATGCGGAGGCGACGTTTCCTCATTCGTCCCCCCCGTCGTTGCCGAAGCAATGAGAAAGAAATTCGGACAGAACAGATGATCCGCATCAACACAACCCATATCGGCGATCTCCCGCTGATCGTCCGGGGAGAAGAGAAAGAGGAATTCCTCGGTCTCGACCCGAAACAGCTGCCGCGCCAGAACGGGCCGGTCGCGTACGAACTCTCCGCGACCATGGCGGGAACCGACCTGCTGGTTACGGGCAAGGTCCGCGCCAAGCTCGACGCCGAATGCGCCCGCTGCCTCAAGCCGCTCAAAGTCAACCTCGAAGTTCCAGACGTCTGCCATCTCTATGAAGGCGTGGAAGGTCAGATCGTGGATATTTCAGACGAGATCCGTGAAGATCTCCTGCTCATTCTTCCCGTCGCCTTCCACTGCAAAGAGGACTGCAAAGGACTCTGTCCGCACTGCGGCGCCGACCTCAACACCAATCCTTGCAATTGCGCGGAGGAAGAGGAGCTTCCGCCGGAGGACTCCCCCTGGGGTGCGCTCGACGATCTCAAATTCTGAAAGGGCCTTGTCATGGAATTTACCGAACTTCTCGCCAAACGCCGGAGCATCCGTCGGTTCAAGCAAGATGAGATTCCGCTTGATTCACTCAAACAGCTTGTCGAAGCCGCAGCGCTCGCCCCCTCCGCGCGGAACGATCTGCCGCTCCGCTATGTTCTGGTCCGTGAGAAAAAACTGCTGAAAGCCGTATTTGAAGAAACCGCGTGGGGCGGAAACGTCCGTCCGCATCGCAATCCGGCGTTCGGGGAAACGGCGCCGACCGCGTTTCTTGCTGTCTGCGCGCCCGGGAAACCGGATGCTCCGCCGACGCAGAACGTCGTGGCGGACGCCGGAGCGGCGATCCAGACGATTCTGCTGCGGGCGGTTGAGCTCGGGCTCGGCGCGTGCTGGCTCGGCGCATTCAGCCGCAAAAATGTCAGTGCGATTCTCGAACTTAATCACGAAACTGTTGTCTATCTCATCGGTCTCGGCTATCCGGGAGAAGCTCCTGAACTTCAACGGATTCATGCCGGAGACTCCACCAAATACTATCTGGATGGCAACGACGTTATCCACGTTCCGAAATACTGCGTGGAGGATATTCTGACCATCCGGTAACCGCCGCAAGGCGGAAACGCATTCAGGGAGGTTTTGAATGAAGCGTTATAAAGTCAAAGTGGAACCGGAGGAATGCAAGGGATGCGGACGCTGTATTCCGGCGTGTCCGCGTGCCGTTCTCGCCATGGGAAAACATCTGAACGAAATGGGCTACACATTCGTTCAGCCGGTCAAGGACGACTGCATCGGCTGCGGATCCTGCTTCTACCAGTGTCCCGAACCGGGCGCAATCACGGTCTTTGAAATTACGGAAAACGGAAATTGAGGTGACGACATGGCATATTTGAACCGTCTGCTGCTCAAAGGAAACGAAGCCGTCGTCTACGGGGCACTGCTTGCCGGATGCGATGCTTTCTACGGCTACCCGATCACACCTGCGAGCGAAGTCGCCCACTCCTCCGCGAAACTTTTCCCGATGCTTCACCGCACCTTTCTTCAAGCGGAATCGGAAATCAGCGCAATCAATATGGTGATCGGCGCAAGCGCCGCCGGAAAACGCGTCATGACCGGAAGCTCCGGACTCGGAATCAGCCTGAAACAGGAGGCCGTCAGCTACCTCGCCGCATTTGAACTGCCCGCGGTCATCGTCGACGTCATGCGCGGCGGTCCCGGTCTCGGCAACATCAGCCCTGAACAGAGCGACTACTTCCAGGTCGTCAAGGGCGGCGGACACGGCGCATACCGCTGTTTGGTCTTCACCCCCGACTCCGTTCAGGAAATGTGCGACTGCGGTTACAACGCTTTCGCCATGTGCGAAAAATACCGCACCCCCGCCTACATTCTCGCCGACGGCGTGATCGGTCAGATGATGGAATCGGTCACCCTCCCCGAACCGACCGACTATGTGTTCGATCCGGAATGGGCGGTCAACAAGTACAACGACAAGGGCGAGGCGAATTACCTCACCACCATCTACCTGGAAAACGACGAACTGGAACGCCGGAACAATCTCCTTCAGGAAAAATTCCGCCGGATTCAGGAGAACGAACAGAGCGCGGAAGAGTACATGACCGACGACGCCGAACTAGTCTTCGTCGCCTACGGCATCTCCGCCCGAATCGCCCGCACCGCCGTCCGCGAACTGCGGAACGAGGGATATAAAGTCGGACTTCTCCGTCCGAAAATGGTCTTCCCCTTCCCCGAACGCGCGCTGAACAAACTCGTAAATGCGGGAACCGTGAAAAACTTCCTCTGTGTGGAACTGAGTCCAGGCCAGATGATCGAGGACGTCAAGCTTTCGATTGAATGCCGCCGTCCCGTCCACCTCGCCTACCGCATGGGCGGCAACATCCCGTCGGTCCGGGAAATCTGTGAAAAAGCCGTCGCGATTCTGAAAGGAGCGTGCTGAAATGAGCGAAGAGATTGTAAAATTCGGTAAATCCAAAGTCTTTTTCGATACCTTCACGCGCCGTCCCGGTCCGATCAAGAAGAACATGCACTACTGCCCCGGCTGCGGACACGGCATCCTTCACAAACTCATTGCGGAAGCCGTCGAGCATCATGGCATTCAGAAGAAAACCGTCATCATCGCCCCTGTCGGCTGCGCGGTCTTCTCCTACTATTACTACAACTGCGGCGGAATTTCCGTTCCGCACGGACGCGCCCCCGCGGTCGGAACCGGACTCGTCCGCGCTCTGCCCGACAATTTCGTCATCTCCTATCAGGGCGACGGCGACCTCGCGGCAATCGGGTTGAACGAGTTTCTTCAGGCGGCGAACCGCGGCGAAAACATGGCCGTCTTCTTCGTGAACAATTCGACCTACGGAATGACCGGCGGACAGATGGCGCCCACCACGCTTCCCGGACAGAAAACCGCCACAAGCCCCTGCGGCCGTCAGATTGAAACCGACGGCTACCCGCTGAAGGTCTGCGAAATGGTCAACGCCCTTGCCGCTCCGGTCTACATCGAGCGTGTCGCTCTGACTTCCACCGCGAAAATCATGCAGGCGCGGAAAGCGATCCGCAAGGCCGTCGGGATTCTGAAAGAACGCAAGGGATTCTCGCTTGTCGAAATCCTCTCGCCCTGCCCGGTCAATCTGAAGATGGACGCCAAGACAATCAACCGTTTCATCGACGAGCAGATGAGCCGCTACTTCCCGCTCGGCTGTTTCCGCGACGACACCGAAACGGCGCAGCCGCACCATTTTGAGTCTCCGGTTCATGATCCCGATCAGGTCCGTCAGGTTCTTTTCCCGCCGAAACTCAATATCGGCGTTGCGTCGGACTTCAAGAACCAGTCGAAGATTTTCGAACACGAACGCCGCATCAAAATCGCCGGATTCGGCGGACAGGGTATCCTGAGTCTCGGCATCATGCTTGCGACGATGGGCAAGCTGCGCAATTTCAACGTCACCTGGCTCCCCTCCTACGGACCGGAGCAGCGCGGCGGTTCCGCGAACTGCTCTGTGATTCTGAGCCGCAATCTCATCGGCTCTCCGGTGATTGATGACAACTGCAATCTTCTGATCGCCATGACGCAGGTCGCGCTCGACAAGTTCCTGCACGAGCTGAAACCGAACGGCGTGCTGATTTACGACAGTTCGACGATGAAGATTCCGGACCACATCGCGGAATCGCATCCGGTATTCGGCATCAAGGCGCTGGATATTGCGCTTGAGCTCGGCAGTCTGAAGTGTGCGAACTCGGTGATTCTCGGAGCCCTCTCCGCGATCCTCGTCGACCGCTATCTGGAGGGAGCCGACAAGCTCGACTTCGACCGAGCATTTGAAGAAGCGATCATCGACTGCTTCAACAACAAGCCGGAGGTCATCAAGCTGAATCTCTGCGCATTCTACGAAGGCAAGAAAGCCGTCAAATTCAACTGAGATTCAAACAAATCGGGCGTCTTCTGTTCCGCGCAGAAAGACGCCCGCGTTCATTTTAAATTTCAGCAAAGGTTTTGCAAAAAACAGATTAACTTTCTTTGCAATAATCACTCTTTTGCACGCACTATGCAAATGCTATCTATGGCTCTTTTTACCAGAGACTCTTGTTTAAGCGTGCTTTTATAGGTGTACGGAGGTAAACTTTTGGCATTCGCTGCAAAATTAATATTTT